>DASYGC010000726.1:0-4012 GCA_036000225.1 Ktedonobacterales bacterium
TGATCGCCACCGAGTCGCTCTTTACCGCGCTGCTCTCGTGGACCATCCTGCGCGAGCGCGTCAGCCGTCTGGGCGTGGGCGCGCTGCTCGTCGGTCTGGCTGGCGTCTACCTGGTGGTCGAGCGCGGCATCGTGCCCAACCTGGGCGGGCCCGGCGGCGCGGGCCGCGTCGTGGGCGATTTACTCATCGTGCTGGCGCTGCTCTTCGAAGCGGGCTACACCATCAGTGGCAAATCCTCGCTCGACCGCCTGCCACCGCTGCTGCTCACCGCCTGTTCCATCGCCGGCAGCCTCATCATCTGGCTGCCAGCCGGCGCCGTCTCCGTCGCGCTGGGTGGCTGGCCGCGCCTCACCTGGCTGACCGCGCTGGCCATCGGCTACATGGCGGTGTTCGCCACCGTCGTCGGCTACTCGATCTGGTTTCGCGCGCTCTCTGTGGTGGATGCCTCGCTGGCCGCGCCCACCCTCTTCATCCAACCACTGCTGGGCGCCGCGCTGGCCGTCCTCCTGCTGCACGACACCCTGACCCTTGCGACCATCACCGGCGCCATCTTGATCGCGGCGAGCCTGCTGCTGGTCGTCGTCGTCATCCGGCGCCAGCGGCCCACACCCGACGGGCCGGCGCCACCAGTGATCGAGGCGATCCCGTGATCGTCCCCGACCGTTGCGCTCGCGCAGGCTGTGTGACACAATGTCAAATGGTCTGCGCATGGTTGGCATGAGGAACACGATGATTACTGGAACGACACTGCGGGGGCGCGGCTGGCCGCAGGGAAGGATCACTGGTCTGGCCATCGGCACCTTCTCGCCGCGCATCGTGCGCATGGCCGATGAACCCGGCGACATTTGATCGTGTGATACTGTTTGCCCCTCTCACGCGTTGCCCCTCCCACGCGCCAGCGCCGCGATAGCGCGCCCCCGAGCCACATCATGTTTGTTGGAGCTTGCCAGATCCGTCTGCATCTGCCGGATAGTCACTCGCTCAAGGACAAGCGCCAGGTCATCAAGTCGGTGCTGGCACGGGTGCGCGAGCGGTTCGAGGTAGCCGCCGCCGAGGTCGCCGACCAGGAGGCCTGGCAGATGGCCACCCTCGGGCTGGCCGCCACGGCCAACGAGGCCGCCCACGTCGAGGATATCCTGACCCATGCCGCCCGCTATATCGAAGAATCGCGACCGGATGTCGCGATCACCGACGTGCGCTTCGAGACACAGCATTTCTTCGCCTGATCGTTGACTTGCCGACTCAAGGTCCTACCCCAATGGAGCACTGGGCAGGCCCATGCTATGCTGCGACTGAGCGATTGCGGGTCACATCACACCGGGAGCAGGGCGTATGTCGCGAGACGACGGCACGACCACCACTGAGGCGCCCCAACTGGTTCCGATGACCGGCGCCCCACAGGTCGCCGCGCTGGATCCCCATGCCGCGAACCTGGCGGCGGCGTTGTTGTGTATGGTATCGGCGGAAGCATCAGTACTCGGCAACGCGCTGGCGGCCGCCGGCTATCCGCGGCGCCGCTGGGCCATGCCCGATGTGGTGCTCCGCGAGTTGGCGCGCGATCTCCCCCAGCCTACGCTCGATACGCTGCTCACACGGCTGCATCAGTTGAGCAATGTCAGCGGACCGGGCTGGCTCTCGGCTGATGGGTCCACCACCAGCGACTTCGCGCGAGAAACCGCCATGCTCGGCAACGCCATCCGCCCACTGCGCGCCCTCTCGCTGCGCCAGCGCCTGACACCGCCAGCGCACCAATCTCACCGCCGGTTGGAACGCGCCCTGGCTGACTCCACCGTGGGCGCGCATCTCGATGCGCTCGCGCGGGCGCTGCGCGGGCTGGCCACGCTGGCGCCTATCCCTGTTTTGCCCACCATCCCCACTGCCGGCCCCCGCCTGGAGCCTGCCGCGTCCGCGCCTGAGAGCGTCGGGGACGCGTCCGAGCCGGTCGCGCGCGCGGCCGCTGCCAGCGCGCCTGCCGCTGCGCCTGGGTCGATCACGCCCGCACCCGTAGTTGCCCCGGTCGCGACTGAACCAGTCATGCCGGAGCCAGACGCAGGTGAACCAGTCGCAGCTGAGTCGTACGTGCCGGTCCCTGGCGCGGGGGCCGATGCTCCTGACCATCAGCGACAGGTTGCGGATGATCCCCGATCTGCGATTTCGGGGAGTTCGTTCGCTACGCGCTCGCCGGACCGAAGCGCAGCGCCGCCACTCACGCCACCTGAATCGGCGCCCGAGGTGTGCGTCGCGGGGCTCGCCGACCTGCTGCTCCCCGAAGCGGCGCCACTCGAGCTGGCGACATTGGAGGCCGTACCATTGGCAACATTTCCCCCATCTCCCGTGGCGCCGGTGGCTGTCTTCCCAGCGTCCATGACGAGTCAGGCGGGCAATGCTTCGCGCGTCCCGTCCAATCCCATCCACCCTCCGCTGCCTCCCATCGCATTCCTCGCGCCCAATGTACTTGCTCGACCAGCCAGGCCCGCCAGCGCCGCGCACACCGGCAGCCCGCCGCGCGACACGCGTCCCTGGCCGCCAGCCCCACCACCGTGGCGCGAACCTTCCCAACCCGCGTTGCTGTCGCCGGGCGCGCTCGACGCCCCCACGTTGGCCGATAGCGACCTGTCAGCACCGCCGCTGCCGCCCGGCCCGCGCCAGCAAATTCGGGTGGAGCTCGTTGGCCCCAACAGCGTCACCTACGAGCTGTGGGCCCACTCATCCGGCCGAAAGCCCGCGCCCCCAACTCCTGCCCCACCAGCGCGCTTCATGCCCGCGCCGCCCTCGTGGCCGCTCCCCCGCGCCTGGCAGCGCACGTCGCGCCGCTGGCCCCGCGCCCTGCTGGTCATCGCCGCCATCCTCGTCGTGGCCGGCGCCGTCATCGCGACCTTCGCCGCGCTCAATCAAGCGGGGTTGATCGGCTCGCTCGCTCCCTTGCGCACCGCCATCGCGGGTCACGCGGTGCCCACCACCCCCGCGCGCCCGGCGCCGACGCATGTGCCGCCGACCGCGACCCCGCTGCCTCTGCCCGCGGTGCTCGCGGCCTCGCCGTCATTCGTGCACATCCCCTGCCCCGCGGCGGGCATGCCCGCGAGCATCACTCTGCGCGACACCGGTGGCCGGGCGCTGAGCTGGCGCATCAGTTCCCCACCGCTGCTCTTGCTGTTCTCGGCGTATAGCGGCACCCTGGCGCCTGGCGCGTCCAGCACGATTCAGGTGCGCGCCTTGGTGTCCCAGAAGTCCACCCGATCGCTGGTCTTCACCTCGGATGGAGGCAGTGTCACGCTCAGCTACAAAGTCGGCTGCCATTAACGGCCACCTTGTGTTATAGTGGGCGGGCCGCGACGCGTTCCCCCACCACGATCGCGGCGCCCATCTCTGAGGTTTTGTCGGAGGTTGTCATCATGCGCATCGCGCGCTTCATCTGGCATAACGCCATTCGCCACGGAGTCGTCGAAGGCAACGAGATCCGCGCGGTGACCGGCGATCCCTTTGGCCCGGAAGGCGTCGCGGCCTTGCGCCTGGGGGCATCCCTGGCCCCCCTGGCCGCCGTCACCCTGCTCGCGCCGTGCCGGCCCGCCAAGATCTTTCTCGTGGGCCGCAACTACGCCGCGCACGTGAAGGAGTTGGCACACGAAGTGCCTGCCGAGCCGCTGATCTCGCAGAAGCCCCCGTCTGGTGTCATCGGTCCTGAGGCCAGCATCGTTCATCCCGCGCGCCTGTCGCAAGATGTCCAGTTCGAGGGCGAACTGGCCGTGGTGATCGGGCGCCTGTGCCATCGCGTCGAGGGCGCCGAAGCACTGGGGCACGTGCTGGGCTACACCTGCGCCAACGATGTCACGGCGCGCGACCTGCAAAATCGCGATGGCCAGTGGACCCGCGCCAAGGGCTTCGACACCTTCTGTCCGCTGGGGCCATGGATCGAGACCGACCTTGACCCCAACGATCTGCGGATCACTACGCGTCTCAACGGTGAGGTCAAGCAGGACGCGCGCACCGAAACGCTGCTCTTCCCGGTGGCCCG
>DASYGC010000727.1:0-3232 GCA_036000225.1 Ktedonobacterales bacterium
GGCTGGTGCCGGCGCCGTTCGCGCCGCACCTGCTGTGCGATTGGCTGCTGGCGGCGGTGCGCGCGGATGCGCCGGGCAGCGTGGTGGAGCGTGGCGTCTGCGAGCTGGCGTTGGGGCTGCCCTACGAGCACGGCGATGCCAGCGGCAATCGCTTCATCAGCGCGGCGGACTGGCTCTGCCCCGCGACCTGCATCGAGCCGGCGCGTTGCCCGGCCATCCACGCCGCGCGCACCTGGGAGCTGGGGGATATCGTGCGCGCGGGGGCGGCGCATGCTACGGTGCCCTACGCCGCAGTGGAGCTCTTCACCTGCCGCCACTACGCCTTTGGCGTCGGTGCGATTCCCATCTCCGAACTGGCGCAAGCACGACAGCGGCTGGCCGCGCTACCGCAGCCCGCAGCGGCTGGTCCGCAACGGGTGCTGGTGGGCACGGTGTCGGCGTGCCATGGCGTGCTAGGCGAGCTGCTGGTTTCGTCCGAAACCGCATAATCGGACAGAGCAAGCCCTGTCGGGAGATATCGGCGTCCGGGATTGCCAGACGACAGGACGAGTTAAGGGATAGATCAACGCCATTTCCGTGTCCGGTCATTGGCGTAGGTGGCGTCTGTGGAGGTAGACGCCTCGGAGACGCTTGCACGCGCGGTGGGACTGCGCGGGGATCGCCGATACTGGGACCCATTCAAAACCCGCGCTCAGTTAGACACATGCTACCAGTCCACCGTTATACACAATGAGTGGTCGGTGAGCAAGGTGACCACGAGCTGGAAGTCCTACGGGGTAGTGCAAGGGGTAATGTGGCGCCTTCCCAAGAAGATGTTTACGGATCTGGGCGGGCGGCTCACGGGCAGCATTGCACTGACCTTTATCCCCTCGCACATCCAACAGAAGAACGCCGTATGCCAGGAGCCAACTCAGCTGGAGCCGGGATCTGTGCTGGCCCATGCCGTGGTGTTTGGGCCGTTTGGAAGCAATCAACGAGCAGTGTGGGCGCCAGCCCAGAATGCGTTCATCTCGCTCCAAATTGCGCCGCGTATACCCACGAACCCAAGGCCGTCGGGAAACGCGGGCTGAACGCTCAGCCGTTTTCAGGCACTCTCTAAGTGCGTTGGTGTTGAGCGGCACGCCGAGTACTGCGCGATGAGTCTCGAAGCCATCCCACAGCTCGCGGCACTCTCCGTGAAACCGGTGGCGCGAATAGGGGTGGATGAGTGCACGCCCACAACCTATGGCTGCTTTAGCTCGAACCGCGCCAGCACTGGCCGGTGATCGGAGGCGTGGTCGACCGGGCGCGAGGGGGTGTCGGTCAACACTTCGCAGTCCAGCAGACGCTCGGCCAGCGCCGGACTGGCGAAGATGTAGTCAATGCGGCCCGCCGGCGCCTGGGCCGGACAGGTGAGGGCGCGCGTACGCGGGTGCGGGTGTCGCGCGGCATAGCAGTCGGTGAAGCCCGCCGCGCGCGCCTGGCGCACGACCTGGCGCGGCATGTAGATGCCGGCGACGCGATCGCAGAGCCAGGCCAGCGGCGCCACCCTACTCGCGAGCGTCAGCAGCCGGCGGAACGGGCGCGCCACGGGCGGCAGAATGAAATCTACGTTCGGGTGCCCGGGCAGGGCGTGGCTGTCTGCCTGACGCGCCGTGTCCACCGCCAGCGCGTGGCGCAGCACGTTCATCGCGTGAAGCCGCTCGCCCGGCGCCAGGCTGTTGAAGTCGCCCACCAGCACCTGCGCTTCCTCCGGGGCACCCGCGGCGCGCATGCGCTCCAGCACGCACGCGATCTCGCGCAGCCGGCGGTCTTCCCCGGCGCGGCGCTGCCTGAACCCCGCCGACAGGTGGGTCACGAACAGGCGTAGCCGTTGGCTGTCGGGCAGTTCCAGCAAGACTTCGAGCAACCCGCGATCGACGCCAGAATCGGTGGGTGCGCGCGTTTCGAGGACCGGCCAACGGCTGAGCACGCCGACATTCCAGCCCCCCGCCGCCAGGACGATCGTATGGTGCATGCCCAGCCGTTGGGCCAGAGTCGCCAGCAACTCCGGGCGGTGCACCTCCTGCAGACCGATCACATCGGCGCCCGAGTCGCGGATCACGGCTTCGATCAGATCCAGGCGGGCGCCACCGCCGGCCAGGATGTTGTAGGTGAGCACGCCCACGGTACGTGGCACAACGGTGGTCGCTTCCGGCTCTGGCGCGGCGATCGCGGCGCGCATGTCTGGCGCACCAGACGTGATGCGCGCGTCAAGCTCGCCGGTGGCGGATCGCTCGGGGAGGGCGGGGGCGGAACGATAGGTGCGGAAGTCAGTGGTATCAAGGATCTCGATTGGCTCGCGCGGCATAGTTGAAGTGGCCTCCCCGCCACGGCGGCACGTCATGTGTCGTGCAATGATCGTTCGTGCGTCCAGCAGCTCAGATTTTACCCGATTTTGCCGCCAGCCTACCACAATGAGCACATCTCAACGAGATGTTGGCCACAACCCCGCGCCTTGCACAGCCCCCGAATGGGGGCAGGGGCCGCTCGTAGGGTGGCACTTGCTTTGCGCGGCACTTGACTGGCAATGACATTATCAACGATACAAAGATTGCCTACCTGCGTCCGAGTCCCGTGGCGGTGGAACCTGCCGCGGACGCTCCCTCCAGCGAGTTCGCGACTCCGACTCCGATAGTGATCGAGGGAGAGGTCGCACCGGAAGGAAAGTACTCAGAGCGCATCGTTCTGGTGGAGATCGAGGCGCGCCCAGGAAATGTAGATCAGTGGCTCCATCAATTGTGAGTGATGCCACCAGTTGATGGAAGACTGGCGCACATTCAGATGCCGCGGGTCCAGGGCTAGAGATGGTTTGCCGGCGCAGGTGGGACAGCCAGCGACATCAGCGGCGCGCCGGTGGACCGCCACCTGAGCGCGGCGTGCCGCCATCGCGCGGCCGGCGATCGACGTGGCGTTCGCGGTAGTCCTGCGCCTTGATGGGCACGTGGCGCACCAACCCGATATCGGATAGACGCGAGCGGATGCGTTCGTCCATCTGCGAGAGCAGACGCGTGTTGGTGGTAATCACGGTGGGCATGCGGAAATTGTAGCGGTAGTTGATGAGCTGGAAGAGCTTTTCCGTGGCCCAGGCGGTGCTGTTCTCCGCGCCCAGGTCGTCGAGCACCAGCAGGCCGGCCTCGCGCACCTTGTCGAACATCTCATCATAAGTCACTTCGCTGGAGGGCGCGAACGCCGCGCGCAGGTGGTCGAGCAG
>DASYGC010000728.1:0-9551 GCA_036000225.1 Ktedonobacterales bacterium
CGCGATGGGTGCGGTGAGCCACTGCACGAGCACACCGCCTAGCGGCGGGCCACCGATCTCCGCCAGCGCGTCGCTGGCGCCGAGTTGGCTGTTGCCCTCCACCAGTTGGGCGCGGCCCACCACGGCGGGCAGGAAGGCCTCCCCCGCGATCCCCGAGAAGACCGTGAGCAGACCCACCAGCAGCGCCACGACGTAGAGCAGTTCGATGCGCAGCAGGTGCAGCACCGCCGCCAGCGGCACCGTGGCCAGGAGCGCGGCGCGGCCCAGATCGGTGGCGATCAGCACGGGCCGGCGTCGGCGGCGGTCGACCAGGACGCCCGCCAGCAGTCCGACCAACAGCACGGGCAGCGTCCCCAGCGCCGCCAGCAGTCCCACCTGCGCCGGCGTCGCCGCCAGCGTGATGATCGCGGCGAATGGCAGCGCCGTGCCGGTGACATGCGAGCCGAGTGTGGAGATCGTCTGGCCGGTCCACAGCTTGACGAAGTCGGCATGGCGCCAGAGTCCGGTTGGTTGCCAGCGCCGCTTCACTTGACGCCTTTGCGGGCGCGCAAGGCCGCGAACCAGGCCAGCAGATCGTCGACGGTGCGGGTGTTGAGCACATCGGCGGCGGTGAGCCAGCCCTTGCGTGCGATGCCCACACCGTAGCCGATGTTCGCCAGTCCGGCGGGCGAATGCGCGTCAGGGTCGATGGGAATCAGCACGCCGCGCTCGACGGCGCGCCGATGTAATCGCCAATCCAGATCGGCGCGCAGCGGATCGGCGTTCAATTCGATGGCCACGCCCAGCGCGCCCGCCCGGTCAATGACGGCTTCCAGGTCAGGCGCGTAGCCATCGCGCTGCAGCAGAATGCGGCCTGTTGGGTGCCCCAGGATGGAAGTGTAGGGGTTTTCGAGCGCGCGAATCAGGCGCTGCGTCTGCTCAGCGGGCGGCAGTTGAAACTGGCTGTGGACCGAGGCCACCACGAAGTCGAAGCTGGCCAGCGTGGCGTCGTCGTAGTCCAGGGCGCCATCTTTCAGGATGTCGCACTCGGTGCCCTTGAGGATGCGGAAGTTGCCGCCAAATTCGGCGTTGAGCTGGTCGATCTCGTCGTGCTGGCGCTTCACCGTCTCCTCGTTCAGCCCGTTGGCGTAGGCCGCCGCCTTGCTGTGGTCGCACATGCCCAGATAGCGCTTGCCCAGGGCGATGGTGGCTTCCACCATGTCGCGAATGGTGGCATGGCCGTCGCTCCAGGTGCTATGGACGTGGAGGATTCCGCGCAGGTCAGCCTCGGTGACGAGCTTGGGCAACTTGCCTTTGAGCGCCAGTTCAATCTCGCCACGGTCCTCGCGCATCTCCGGCTCGATGAAATCCATGCCGAGAATGCGATAGAACTCGTGCTCGTCGCTGACGGGAATGCGCTCCTCGCCGCGCAACAACCCGTAATCGTTGATCTTGATGCCCGCGCGCTGCGCGCGGGTGCGCAGCGCGATGTTGTGCTCCTTCGAGCCGCTGAAATGGTGCAGCGTGCAGGGGTATTCCTCATCGGTGACCACGCGCAGGTCCAGCGCGATGCCCGGGCGCAGCACCACGCTGGTCTTCGTGTCGCCTTTGCCAGTGACAGAGATCACCTGCGGCAGGCCCACCAGGACATCCATGACGGACGCACGATCTGACTCGCGCGCGACACTGGCCACCACATCAACATCCTTCACCACCTCCTTGTGGCGTCGCAAACTGCCGGCGATACTCAGGCGCACCACCTGGGGGAGCGCGCGCAGCGCCTCGGCAATAGCGGTGGCATCCTGCTCGGCCACGGGATAGAGGTAGTGGTCGGCATGCTCGGCCACGAAGTCGAGGCCCTTGAGGATCTTCTCCTGGCTCTTCGCGCCGAAACCTGGCAGCGCGGCAATCGTGCCCGCGTCGGCGGCGGCGCGCAGCTCGGCGAGCGTACTTATGTTGAGCGCCTCGTGGATCTGCCTGATGCGTTTGGGTCCCAGGCCCGGAATCTTCAGCATCTCACGCAGACCTGGGGGAATCTCGGCCAGCAACTCCTGGTGGAAGGCCATCTGGCCGGTGGTCACCAACTCCGTCACACGCTGCACCAGCGTTTTGCCCAGGCCGGGCACGCGAGCGATCGCGCCCGAACGCACCAACTCATCCACGTCGTCATCCACCTGGCCGATCGCCCGCGCGGCATTCTGGTAGGCGCGCACCTCGAAGGGATTGCCTCCGCGCAACTCCAGCAGGTCGCCGACTTCGTCCAGGATACGCGTGACCTCGGCTTTGTCCACTTTATCCACGTGCATCCTCCGCGTCGGGCGGCTCAGGGACCGGCGCCCCATAGAGTTCATCGGCGAGATCGTAGACCGGCGCGGCTGGCGGGTCCAGTTCGAACGGGTGGCGCCCCTTCAGGTGGCGCGGCAGTTGCTTCTTGCAATCAAAGTGGCAGAGCATCCAGGCCACCAGCTCCTTCTCGATGAAGATGGCATCCCAGGTGTCAGCATCGGGCAGGTCGGGCGTCGTCTCGAGGATCAATTTGTCGCAGTTGGCGCAGCGCACCTCGCTTTCGCGCACGGCATGCTCGAACCAGCTGAGCATGAACGCCTGGTAATCCTCCATGCTCATCGTAGCCAGCGGTTTGATGGGGTAGCGCATGTGGTCGGGGTGCGGTGCGAGACGGTAATCCTCATCGCGTGGCCCCAGTGCCACCAGCGGCCCGCGCGCCAGTTCGATCACCGTGCCATCCGGCTCGCCATAGGCGGCGTAGCGCACCAGCCCTTCGCGCTCGAACCATTCCAGCAGATCGTCATCCACACGTGTGCCTCCAGGCGGCGTGCCCGCACGCGTCGCGCGCGGCGCCAGCCCATCGAGCACTGTACCACCGGGCAGCCACGGCTGCAAACGGGGTATTCTGTCGAGAGATTGGTTGTGCATGCCGCTGCCTCGTCACGTGCGGCGGACTTAAACAGGAGGTCAGAGCAGATGGCACGCGATGTGATTGCGACAAGTGGGGCTCCGGCCGCCATTGGACCGTACAGCCAGGCGATCGGCACCGAGGGCCTGGTCTTCGCTTCGGGGCAGATCGCCCTCGACCCCGCGACTGGCCAGTTGATTGAAGGTGACGTGCAAGCCCAGACACGCCGCGCGCTGGATAACCTGAAGGCGGTGCTGGAATCGGGAGGCAGTTCGCTGGATCGGGTGGTGAAAACGACGGTATTTCTCATCCATATGTCGGACTTCGCCGCTATGAACGAAATCTACGGTCAGTACTTCGCGCAAACCCCGCCCGCGCGCTCAACGATCGCGGTGGCGGAACTGCCACGCGGCGCCGCCGTGGAAATCGAGGCCATAGCGCTGCGGTAAGACCCGTCTCCCTGCCATTTCCTATGCCGCGAGAGGGGTCCAGAGCAGGCCTCGCCGCGTCTTGCTCAGCCAACGCGGATCGCGTTTTGCCGTCACGACAGAGCGGTACTCAGGACGCCCGATATACTTCGCCGATATGGGTGAACTGCGCGACATCGCCGTCACGCAGTCGGCGAATGGCCGCATCGAGCTGCGCCTGTGCCGGAGGGTCGAACCAGTGCTCCGCGCAATAGCCGCATACATTGGCCTCAACAGTCACTTCCACGGCGTTGTCGCCGACGCGTAGTGTCTCACTCACGGTCGCGGGCGAGAGTGTTCCGATTCCGCATCGCGGACAAATAATCCCCTCCACGTGCAGAGGTGTCATGTGCCGCATGTCCATGCTCATGGTGTCACTCGCGTCTTGAAATCTAGCGACCAGTGAGCCGCATATCGCTGGCCGCCTGGGCGATAACACGTGATCAAAAAGACCAGGGAGGGATATCCGTGCTGCTTAGCCGCTTGCGCGCTCGGAAAGGCTATCACGACATGCTCCGCACTTCCCAGTACCTCGCAGTATAGCAGACAACTTGGCCCGCGGGGGTCATTCGGATAATCTTCGATCACCGCGGAGGTGCCACTGATGAGGCTCACCCAGAGGTCATTCAGTGTGAGGCCATCGGCCGCTGCCTCGGTGGTCGCATGGCCGCCCGCCAGCATATGTCCCGCACGAATGGCGTCTTGAATATCCGGCAAGTTCATCGGTATTGATTAGCCTCCGGGAGATATGCCATCTCTTAACTCATGAGTACAGCGTATCACAGGCGATCTGTCCCACGACACCGCAGTGTCGAGCCGTCACAGTCGCGGATGCACGAACTTGTGTAGGCCGTTTGGCGGTTCGGCTTGCGGCGGGAAGGGCGTGTCGTGTACGATGCCGACACGTCGCATGCTCGTGTAGGCGCGTGGGTGCGTGGGCATGAGCATGGCTGCGGTGTGGTTGTGCTTGGGTGAGAGCGTAGCTGAGAAGAGGTAGGGGCGCGTGAGCGGTGGACACGTCTGGCGTACGGCGCTGGAGCAACTGCGCAAAGAGATTTCGCGTGCGCAGTTCGACACGTGGCTGCGCGGCACCCAGCTGAGCATGAGCGACGACGGCGCCGCCGTGCTGCACGTGCAGACGACGTTCGCTCGCGAGCTGCTCGAAACCCGCTTTCGCGAGCGTATCGAGCAGGCCATCGCGCAGGTGACGGGCCACGCCTGCCGTCTGCGTGTCGTCGTCGGCACCGCCGCCGCGGCCGACGAGCCCACCGCCGACGAAGCAGCGGCCCCCTCCGCGCCGGCGCTCGCCCTGGCGCGCGCGGCATCCGCCCCCTATGGGGGACCAACGCTCTTTTCGGCCGCGGCCAATGAGCCGGGAGCGGATCTGCCGCCGGCATCCGCGCGCAACTGGCGCGCGGGTCCTCTGGTCGCGGGCCGCCGCCGCGCGGCACCCAGCACCGACCGCGTACGCGCCGCGGTCGGCCGCTCTAGCCCACCCTTCCCGACACGGTCGAGTGGTGGCGCGACCAGCGCGTCTCCCACTGCGGCCTCCGTGCCGCTTCAGCGCCAGCCTGACGCGCCCGCGCAACCCGTCGCGAGCGCGCGGGACGCCCGCCCGCCCACAGCGCACGTGTCCGGCACTCCTCCCGAGCGGCGCGCGACAACCCGCCAACCGGAGCGGTACTCACCGCGCGATAGCCGCCTGGCCCACAACGCGGGCACTTCTGACGAGAGCGATGGTGACGAGGTCATGAACGAAAACGCCGACCCGCATGGCACCAGTAGCGGCGGGGTGCCCATACCCCGGTTGAATCCGCGCTACACCTTCGCCACCTTCATCGTCGGCAGCGGCAACCAGCTGGCCCACGCCGCCTCGCAGGCCATCGCCGATGCGCCGGGCCAGGCATACAACCCCCTGTTCCTCTACGGTGGTGTGGGACTGGGCAAGACCCATTTGCTCCACGCCATCGGGCACAAGGCGTTGGAGGTGGGCCTGACCGTGCTGTACGTCTCGTCCGAAACCTTCACCAATGAGATCATTAACGCCATCCGCTACCGCACCACCGACGAATTCCGCGCCAAGTATCGCTCGGTGGATGTGCTGCTGGTCGACGATATCCAGTTCATCGCGGGCAAAGATTCTACTGAGGAAGAGTTTTTCCATACCTTCAACAGTCTGTACGAGATGAGCAAGCAGATCGTGATGTGCAGCGACCGGCCACCCAAAGCGATCGTCAGCCTGGAGGAGCGCCTGCGCTCGCGCTTCGAATGGGGCCTGATTGCCGATATCCAGCCGCCCGACCTGTTGACCCGCGTCGCCATTCTGCGCGCCAAGTCGGACCTGATGCGCCGGGTAGTGCCCGACGATGTCGTCAATTATCTGGCGGGCCGCGTTCAGAGCAATATTCGCGAGCTGGAAGGCAGCTTCAATCGTTTGCTGGCGTTCGCCCAACTCCAGGGTCTGCCGCTGACCATTGACACCGCCAAGGCTGCCTTCGCTAGCATCGCCTCCGATGGCCGTCAGCGTCGCGTCAGCGTCGCCGAAATCCTGGCGGCCGTCGCCGAGTACTATCGCATTCCCGCCGACGACCTGCGCGGCAAGCAGCGCGACAAACATATTGTGGTACCGCGACAGGTGGCCATGTATCTGATGCGCCAGGAGACCGAGGCCTCGCTGCTGGAGATCGGCCAATCGCTCGGTGGGCGCGACCACAGCACGGTGCTGCACGGCTGCGAGAAGATCGGGCGCCAGATCAACGAAGATACGGGCCTGCGCAAGGAAGTGCTGGCAATCCGTCAGCAACTGCTCGGTTGATCGCCATGCGCGACTATCAGGCGTGCCTGCTCGATCTGGACGGCGTGATCTACCGTGGCGAGCAATTGCTGCCGGGCGCGCGCGAACTGGTCGCATGGCTGGACGCGACCAGCCGGCAGGCGGTCTATCTGTCGAATAACTCGCTCAGCACGCCAGCGGACGTGGCGGCGAAGCTGACTCGGCTCGGCATGCCACATCCCGAGGGCCGCGTGCTGACGGCGGGAGGAGCCGCGGCGCAACTGCTGGCGCGACGCTTCCCCGGCGGGCGCGTCTTTGTGCTGGCGGTCCCCGCCATCGCCAGGATGGTCGAACAGGCCGGCCTGCGTTTGGTCTGGCAGGAAAGTGAAGACGGACCGCCACCGGATGCGCTCCTGGTTGGGCTGGATCGCACGCTCACTTACGACCGGCTCAGCCGTGGTTTGCGCGCCGTGCTAGCGGGCGCCGCCTTCATCGCGGTCAATCGCGACCCACGCCTGCCGGTGGAGGATGGGTTCGAGCCGGGCACCGGCTCGATCGCGGTGGCGCTGCAATACGCCAGCGGGCGAGAAGCCGAGATCGTCGGCAAGCCGGCACCGGGTATCGTGCTGGAGGCGCTGCATCAGATCGGCGTCTCCGCCGGGCAGGCGCTGCTGATTGGCGATGGACTGGATCTCGATATCGTGGCGGGCCATGCCGCCGGCGTGGATACCGCGCTCGTCCTCACCGGACTGACCACTGCCGAGCAGGCGCGCGAGGCGACCGGCGACCGCCAGCCAGCCTACACCTTCGCCGATCTGCCCGCGCTACTGACGGCGCTGCGACAGTCGGCCCGGTAACATGCTGAGCGGTCAGTTGGGCCGCGGTTTTGCCTGCGGCACGATACTCATACGGGGGAAGGGCTCATCCACTCACGGCTGACGATTTCTGGCGGACATATCAAATTACGCGAGTCCGCCGGTACCTGCGTACCGAAAACGGCGGAACGCCGGCAACATCAGGGCTAGCATGAAGACCCCCAAAAGACACGCGAGCCCGCCACTGGTTGCTGAGATCCGCGCGTTGGTGGCCGCTGCCACGACGCCAGACTCGACATTACCAAGCAGCAGCGCTCTGTTTGCTTGCACCAACCAGACGGCAGTAATCCGCCCACAAAGATCATCTGGGAGCGCGAATTGCAGCATGCGGCCACGCAATACTTCCGCCGTCGCCGCGGATCGCGTGGCGCCACGCGGCTCACCAGAATACAGCAAAGCGCCACATTTGACGCCCGACCTGGTGGCCGAAGTCGTCTCGCCTAGCCAGTTCCGTCCCCAGATGAAAGACAAAGCCGAGCGCTACGTCCGGGCGGGGGTGCGCCTGGTGTGGGTCATCTGGCCGCAACGCCAGCAGGTGGACATGTGCCGGCCGGATGCCCAGGGTCTGCCGCACCTGCTGACCGCGCTCGAGGCGGGGGATGCGCTCGATGGTCTGGATGTGCTCCCCGGCTTCACCTATGCGCTGGCACAACTTTTCGCCTGATGCGGTCGTTCAGCGCCACATGGTACAGTGGCACCACTCACCCGGATCAAGGTAAGCGATGCACCTGCGAACGAGTCCGGGGATACCTCCCCTGGAAGGTCAGAAAGGACCCCTACCCATGGCGAATGACGATGACGTCGCGCGCAACCTCAAAGGCATGGACGATCTCGACTTCACGGGTTGGAATGGCGGTGACTGGCACGGCGTCTTCTCCCACTATCACACCGACGACGTGCTCGTCGTCGTCAGTGGCCAGCCGCCCACCAGAGGCATCGAGGCGCACATCGCCGCCATGAAGGCCATGGTCGAGGCCACTGGTGGCACGCCAGTGCAAATCACGTCCCATCCCATCAGCTTCGGATCCGGCGAGTGGACGTGCGCGGTCGGGGAGTTCGCCGGTGGCCAGCGTATGGTGACCGTGGCGAAATGGACGGACGGCGCGATCGCCGAGGAGTACATCTGGATGTAACGACCAGGATTAACGTTCATTATTCCTTGGTGGCGTGCTGTTGTTCCTCTTTGAGCTCCGTAGACACGTCCACCGCCGGGAGCTCCGTTGCGCGAAGCAGCGCGTTGAAGGCGCCCAGATCGCGGTCGGTGAGTTCACGCAGGCGGGCGAGCAGCGCATCAGCGCGCGCGCTCAGCGCCGCGAACACCTCACGTGCCTGGCGTGTGGGCGCGGCATCCGCGCTGGCGACCACGCTCATCAGGCTGGCCAGTTTGACATTGAGCTTGACCGGGAAGCGCAGTGTGTCGTCATCTTCCGCGGAGCGTGTCTCGATCAGTTCCTCCTCGATCGCGCCCAGGTGCTCCTTCAGCGCACCGGCCTGTCGTGTGATCTCCTCGTGCTGGGCTGCCTTGGCCCGCCGCGCGCGCGCCTCCCACGCGTCCACCTGCTCGCGTACCGCGCGCAACCCGTTGATCGCCTGATGCACCGCCGAGAGCTTGTCGCGGATCTGGCACAGCAGCGCGAACTGCGCCGCGAGGTCTTCCGGCGTCGCGCCGATGCGCGGATCGCTGGCGATCTCGAACCACACCGTCTGTGACTGGTCTCCCACGCTCAGCCGTGCCTGATAGCGTCCCGGCGGGGCCACCGGACCCGAAACGATACCGCTGTCCGACACAAAGCCATCCACCCACGCCGCGTCGGCGTAGCGCATATCCCAGCGGAAGCGGTTGAACCCTGGCTCGACCGCCACGCGCGGCTCATCGCGGGTCGAGACCACTTCACCCGTGATCGTCTTCAGGTCGCCCGATCGCCCACGCGGTGTCTTGCGCTCCTCACTCGAGAAGCGTTTGATCTCCTGTCCCTGCGCATCCAGCAGGGTCAGCGTCACCTCACCCTCGGGCTTCGCGCCCAGCAGATAGGTGATCGCGACCCCATCTGGCGGATTTTGTCCGCCATCCAGGTAGACGCGCTGCTTCTCACCGCCTCCTGAGGGTGCCAGCTCGCGATAAGCAACGTAGCCGACACCGACATGGGCATAGTTGGTCCCCGGCACCGGCGACAAGCCGAAGCCACCGCCCCCCGCGAACTTGAGCGTCGTGCGAGGCGTGAAGAGATGCACCGCCGCGCCCTCGCGTGGGATGTCCGCCAGCTGGCGCAACGGCGTCACATCGTCGAGCACCCAGAACGCGCGCCCATGCGTGGCGGCAATCAGGTCATCGTCCTTCACGCACAGATCGTGAATCGGCACGACCGGAAGGTTGTAGCGCAGTGATTGCCAGTTCAGCCCGTCATCGACCGAGACCCGTACCCCTGTCTCGGTCCCCGCGTACAGCAGCCCCCGCCGTACCGGATCCTCGCGGATCACCCGCGTGAAGACATCGGCCGGCAGCCCGTGAATGATCGGTGTCCAGTGCCGGCCATAGTCGTCGG
>DASYGC010000729.1:0-1769 GCA_036000225.1 Ktedonobacterales bacterium
GGGTCCAGTTCGATGCTGACGGCGAAGCGCCCAGCCTCCAGCGCGGCGGCCAGCCGTGTGCCGGGGCGCGTCGCATGCTCCATGCTGGCCGCGCCGTCTGCCACATCATCGCCGCTCGCCACTCGCTCGCGCACCGCGCTCACGGTGGGGCTGCTGGCGTGCGTGCCGCCATGTGTACCACGCGCGCGGTGCGCTACTGGTTCGCTCGGCAGCGCCTCATCCAGCGCGGCGCGCATGGCGGCGATGTGGCGCGGGGTGGTGCCACAGCAGCCGCCGATGAGCCGCACGCCCGCCTGCGCGAACCGCTGGGCATAGTCGGCGAAATAGGTGGGGGTCGAGACGTAGATGAAGCGCTGGTCAATGCGCGTGGGCAGGCCGGCGTTGGGCTGGGCCGAGAGATAGGGCGGGCCGTCGTGCCCACCTGTCACCGTGCGCAGCGCCAAGCGCATCTCGTCCACGGCGTCGTAGATGCCGGCCGGGCCGACGCTACAGTTGCAGCCGAGGACCGCCACCCCTGCCTCCGCCAGCGCCCGCGCCACCCGCGTGGGGCTTTGCCCCGCCAGCGTCTGGCCGTCCTCGGTGAACGTTACCTGCGCCACCACCGGCAGATCGCCTGACTCGCGCGCGGCCAGCACCGCCTGTTCCAGCTCCGCCAGGTTGGAGAACGTTTCGAGGATGATCAGGTCCACCCCGCCCTCAATCAGCGCGCCGATCTGCTCACGATAGAGCGCGCGCAGCTCCGCCAGCCGCCCGGCGTCGCGCGCGCCCACCACCGGCATCTGCAATTGCCCCGTCGGGCCGACCGCCCCCGCGACGAAGACCGTCTGCCCGGCGATCTCGCGCGCCTCGCGCGCCAGCGCCGCCGCGCGCCGGTTGATCTCCACCACGCGATCTTCCAGTCCGTGCGGCGCCAGGCGCACGCGGTTGGCGCCGAAGGTGTTGGTCTCGATCACCTGCGCACCGGCGGTGATGTAGTCGCGGTGGATGGTCTGGACCAGCGCCGGTTCGGTGAGCACCAGTTCGTCGAAGCAACGCCCGTGGGTTAGCGCCTCGGAGCCGCGCGTATAGAGCTGGGTGCCCATCGCGCCATCGCAGAGGATGGGGCCTTGATGCAGCCGTTCGAGAAATGGGTGTGGCATGTACGCTCATCCTAGTTGCTTGGCGTGTTGTGACGGATGGTTGGTAATGGCGAAGGTACGTCCGGTGGACGCCCGTTTGCCGCGCCGTATCGTAGGGGCGTTCGCCGAACGCCCGTTTCGCCGCGCCGCAATCGCACGGAGTGGTTCTCAGCGTGTGTCGTGAAAGAGAGACGGCCCCGCGACGCATTGTTTCAACAGCATCAGATTGGTCAGCGGCCCGACGCCCCCCGGCACTGGGCTGAGCGCGCCCGCGACATCGCGCACGCTCTCCTGCTCCACGTCGCCCACAATCGCGCCGTCCGCGCCGACATTGATGCCCACATCTATAACGGTCGCGCCGGGGCGCACCATCGCGCCGGTGATGAGGCCGGGCTGGCCCGCCGCCACCACCAGCACCTCCGCCTGGCGTGTCCACGCGCCGAGGTCGCGCGTGGCAATGTGACAGACGGTGACGGTGGCGTCGCGATAGAGCAGCAGCAGGGCGAGCGGCTTGCCGACGACATTGCTGGCGCCGACCACCACCGCGCGCTGACCCGCCAGCGTGATGCCGCCGCGATCCAGCAATTCGAGCACGGCGGCGCAGGTGGAGGGGACGAAGGTGGGCAGGCGCAGAAAGAGGTTGCCGCTGCT
>DASYGC010000730.1:0-3170 GCA_036000225.1 Ktedonobacterales bacterium
CATCCGGCTGCACATAAAAGTCTCCCGACACGACATCTCCTCCTTATGTGCGCTCGTCCGCCGATTACAGCCGCCGAACAAAACCGGCGACCCATCGGCCAGCGCACCAAACCGTAGGTGTGAGGATTGTAGTATACGTGACACGAGCGTCACGAGCGTCACGAGCAGCCATTCAACCGCACGCGTGAGCCTGTACACACATGGCTCGATGCACCGCGCGTATACCAGATAGAAACACGCTCGCATCCCGTGATAAGGAGGTGTCCCACAGTGCCGCTCCACTACCATCAGGCCACCGCCGATCTGTTGCGCCAGCCCCTGGTCCCTTCGCCCGCGGCGCTGA
The DNA here is from genome assembly GCA_036000225.1 of Ktedonobacterales bacterium. Lineage (GTDB taxonomy): Bacteria > Chloroflexota > Ktedonobacteria > Ktedonobacterales > JADMIN01 > DASYGC01. The sequence goes on from DASYGC010000730.1 coordinate 344, forward strand.
AACTGCTCGAAGAGCGCGAGGCCGCATGTGGCATCACGTTGCCCGCATCTCTGCGCGAATGGTACAGCCTTGAAGACGCCGTAGATATCCTGGCACGTCACAGCAACGACGATCACCCCGTCCCGTTGGCATTGTTAGGGCAGATCGCCCCGCTGGAAACTGATCCGGGTTTGCATGTCGCGGGACGTCTGCTCGTCATGCGCGAAAACCAAAGCGTGTGTAGTTGGGTAGTGCAACTGGATGGCTCAGATGACCCACCGGTGCTGGTTGGCATGGATGACGATACTGCCGCCGACGGTGAACCACCTGTTGTCTGGCGGCCTTACGCGGAGACGTTCTCCACGTTCGTCTACAACTGGGTTTGGGATTGGCCGAGCGGCGATGTTTGCAGCGTCTGGGGCAGTGACGACCCACTCGCCGCCGAGGATCTGGCCTATCTGCGCGCCTCGTTTCCCGAAGGACCGCCCACGTACCACTGGCCAGGCGATTGTACCTATCGCTTCGGCACGCCGGCCGCGCGCATCATCATCTGGGATGAGCCTTCACGCCAGGCCGATTGGACCCTCATCAGCGAATCCGCCGACACATTGGTCGGCTTGCTTCGCCTGGTCTGGCGCTGTGGCAATATGCCCTCAACGCTCGATGAACGGGGTGATGACTGCGGTGCTGAGGTACTCGAACGCGTCTTTCGCGAGTTGTCCTTCGGCCAGTAGCCGCTGACCACACCCTCGCCGGAGCCGTATCCGCCGCGTAGTTAGGGTAGGTGCCTATGGGTATACTCCCTCGTGAGTCCGCTCCACGACCCGCTCCGCCCTTCGCTCACGATTGGCCGTCCCCTATGGCACACGCTCAACCCGCGCGGTACAATGCCACGACCGCAGACCAAGCGCCGTGGCGATATAGATGGAGAAGCGACCCATATGGAGCAGATGCCACAGACGCCGTTCAAACTCGGCTGGTGGTCGTTCGATCTGGGCACATATCGGCCCTGCGATGGCACGTATAATCTCTATCCCTATGAAAGTCTGCCACCACTGGACGCGCCAGATGAGACGCTTGCCTGGCTGGGGCCGCTCAGCACGACCTTGGATCAGCAGATGGACGTCCACCGCCGGCCCGATGAGTCGCGGGGCACGTTGCGCGCGATCGTGACGGATGCGGGTAAACTGGGCCTCACGCTGCCCGATGCCTTCCTGCGCCTGATGATCTCGCGCGAGTTGCAAGAGCGCATCCCCTCCTGCACCGCGTGCTTCTTCAAGCTCGGCGACCGCATCGTCGCATGCCCCGGCAGCCCCGATGGCTACATCGTTCGCTTCTTGAGCGACCAGCAAGACTGCGTGCTCTGGTATCTCTATCTCAACACTTTCGGCGAGCATTGCGTGCTGGCGGCGCTACCCGAGTTGGAAACGTATGCCGCCGCGATCGCCGGCGGCGACAACAGTGACACGGCAGCCGTTGTCAGTAATACCTGGGTCTGCGCGCCATCGTTCGCGGGCTTCATCTACCGGTTCTGGCTCGAAAACGTGATCTGGTTCAAGCTCGATGGCAGCGACACGGCGTCGCTGACTGAAGCCGAACGCGGCTATCTCGACCACTACGAACGGGCGAAGGCGGCGCATTAGCAATTACCCAGCGACATCTGATGGTGCTGGGGTGTGCCCCCGAACGGCACACGTGGTTTGACGCGTCACCCCAACAATGCTAGCATACCGATACCGCCGGAGCGCGGCATGGCGCCCCCGACCTGGGAACCATCGTGGATGGATGAAGGTGGATGTGGATGGGCCCGCCGCGCGCCGCCAGGCACCGATGCGGCAAGACACGACGCAACCAGCACCCTCCCAGCCCGACCAGGACCGCCAAAGGATGACCACTGCATCATGACAGATCAAGGATTCACGGCGACAAGTCAGAGATCGGTCATGACAGGTCAGGGATCGCTGGCTCTCGACAACGACGATCTCTTGAGCCTCTACTATTTCATGCGACTGACGCGCGCCATCGAAGATCGCACGCGTGCGATGTATACCGAAGGCAAGATCAGCGGCGGCGTCTATACCGGCGCGGGCATGGAGGCTACCTCGGTGGGCGCGGCCTATGCGCTCGCGCCTGGGGATGTCGTGGCGCCGCTGCACCGCGACCTGGGCGCGCATCTGGTGCGCGGCACCACCCCGCGTGAGGTGTTCTGCCAGTGGCTGGGCCGTGGCAACTCGCCTACCCGTGGGCGCGATAGCCGCCTGCATTTCGGCGACATGCGCCAGCGCATGATTATCCCAGCCACCGGTGTGATCGGCGCCACACTGCCTGTCGCGGCGGGCACGGCGCTGGCGGCGAAGATCCGCGATGAAGCGCGCGTCACGCTGGCCTTCATCGGCGATGGCGGCACCAACACCGGCGACTTCCACGAGGCGCTGAACCTGGCGGCGGCGGCCTGGGTTCCGCTGGTGGTGATCGTCGAAAACAATGGCTATGCCTACTCCACCCCGACCAGCACGCATACTCGCCTGACGAGCCTGGCCCAGCGCGCCGCCGCCTACGGCATCCCCGGCAGCAGTGTGGACGGCAACGATGTGGCCGCGGTCTACGGGGCCACCTGCGCCGCCGTCGAGCGCGCGCGCGGCGGGGGTGGGCCAGCGCTGATCGAGGCGCGCACCTTCCGCATGAGCGGCCACTCCGAGGCGGACTCGGCGGAGTACGTGCCCGTTGATACCTTGATCGAGTGGGCGCAGCGCGACCCAATCACCCAGTTCGAGGCCCGGCTGGTGGCCGGCGGCACGCTCACCGACGAGCGCAAGGCCGCGATCCTGGCGCGCGTCGCCGCCGAGGT
>DASYGC010000731.1:0-4832 GCA_036000225.1 Ktedonobacterales bacterium
TGGCTGCTGCACAGCCATCCAGCGGTGGGACGGCGCATCGCCTTCGCACGGCGCTATGCCGCGCTGGCCGGCTCGCGGCGCGCGGCGGGATGAGATCATACCAAGTTCGGGTGATCGGTGGCGTTGCGTAGTGGCGCACGGGTGTGCGCTCCGGCCTCGTTATGCGTATGCCTTCATCCGAACTGAGTATCACGTGGTGGAGGAGAGCGTCGCCGAGGCGGAAGGTCGCGGCGCGCGGCGTGCCCGCCCCGCCAGGCGCGCGCGCAGCCGAGCGGCCAGCGTCGCGGGCTCGCCGTGCTCGACGAGAATCTCCTGCGCGCCCAGGAAACGCGCCAGGTCGCGTAGGGCCGCGGTTACCCCATCCAGTAGCGCGGCATCGGCCACCACGCCCGGTTCCAGGTAGATGGCGCGCACGAGCAGACGCCCCGCCGCGCGGTCCATCTTGGGATCGAGGCGGCCCACCAGCCGGCCCTGGTGCAGGATCGCCAGGCAGTAGTAGCCAAAGCGCCGCTTCTCGGGCACAACGTACGCCTCGAAGCAGACCTCATAGTTCCAGAGCACCCGCGTGCGCGCGCGGTCCCAGATCAAGCTGTCGAAGGGCGAGAGCAGTGTCGTGCGCGTCGGTGCGTAGCCGGCGCGCAGCCGCTCCAGATCGGGAAGGCGCGCCACATCCAGGTAGAGTGGTCCGGCCACGCCCTCTACCACCACCGGCACCACCAGGCCCTCCGCCGCCGCGTGCTCCAGCGCCGCGGCCGCGGCCTGGCGCCTGGAGCCATTGGCGCCGGCCGGCGCGAGGCGGAAGTAGTCCCACAGCCAGGCAGGCGCGATCACCCCTAGCGCGCTGATGGTGCGGCGCGTGAAATGCGCCAGATAGGCATCCGCCGGCGGCAGGTCCGCATCGTCCGGCAACGCCGCGCCGTAGACATCGGCCAGCACGCGCTCGCGCAGGTCGTAGACCTTCTGCCCCGCGCGCCGGCTGTGGATCATCAGGTCGCCCAGCGTCCACAGGATCTGCAGCGCGCGCCGGCTCTCCTTCACACCGTACCAGTCCCAGGCCTCCGCGCGGCGACCGTCGTCGGGGCGCTCGAAGTCCGCCGAGGCCAGCGGCCCGCGCTCGCGGACATGCGCCAGCGTCTGTGCCAGCATCGCGGGATTTTCGGACAGCCAGGCGCGATTGCCGGCCCACATCTCGTCCATGATGCCGAGCATGCGCCGCCGGTAGAAGGGATAGTCCACCATCGGGACGATAGACGCGGCATGGCTCCAGTACTCGAAGGTCGCTCGATGCGGATGCAGCAGCGCATCCAGCAGCGCGGGATCGTAAGCGCCCAGCCGGCTCCAGAGCACGAGATACTGCGTACGCTCCACGACACTGATGGTATCCACCTGGAGCACGCCCAGCCGCTCGATGGTCGCCTGCACCCGCGCGCGGTCGGGCTCCGGCTCTGGTGGGTCGAGCAGCCCCTGCGCGGCGAGCATCAGCCCGCGCGCCTCCGCCAGACTCAGCCGCTCCGGCGCCCGCTGTTGTGACATCGCGCATCTCCTCTAGAACAGGTGTACCTGCCGCCTGTTGGTAGCATAGCATAATCAACCCCCGCCGTCATCGCGCGGTTTCAGGCATTCCAACGTCGCTCGCGTTACCACGGCGCGGGTGCGCGTGTGTACGACTACGAGCGTTGTTCGGAGAGAGGATCACCGCGCGGCACGTATCATTGATTGGCGCGATGCTTCGAGTGCGGTAGGCTGGCGGGAAAATTGTAGGAAGCGAAACAGACGCTATGGCTCTGGCTCAGACCTGGACCGCGCGACTGGCGCACGCGGGCGCGCGCCAGAGTCAAACGCTGCCCGGCTGGCTGCGCTGGCTGGCGGTCAGCAGCCGGTTCGAGCCGCCCGCGATACCCCACGCCCACCGCCCCGGTCTGGCGGATACCACCGGACGCGACGGCATCGTCGACGACTTTGATGCCTTCGTCGGCGCCCATGAGGGTCAGATATTCGGCTATCTCTGGCGCATGACCGGCGATGAACAGACGGCCTATGATCTGGCGCAGGAGGCCTTCCTGCGTGCCTGGCAGCACTTCGACAGGATTCGCGGCTACGAGCGCCCGAAAGCCTGGCTCTTCCGCGTGGCCACAAACCTGGCACTGAACCACCTGCGCCACCGCGCCACCGCGCTGGGCACGACCACCGCGCTGGACGTGGATGAATCACTGACCCAGAGCGATCCGGCGCTGGCGGTGGCCGAGCGCGATCTCGTGCGTCTGACCCTGCTCGCGCTGCCGCCGAATCAGCGCGCGGCGCTGGTGCTGCGCGAGGTGAGCGGGCTGAGCTGCGCGGAAGTGGGACGCGCGCTGGGCATCTCACCGGCGGCGGCCAAGATGCTGTTGTTCCGTGCGCGCGAGCGTTTTCGCGCCGGCTACACGCGACAGGAGGACGCCCCGTGAGCACCCAGACACCGCCCGCGTGCGCCGATGGCATCAGCACCGTGACGCTCTCCGCCTGGCGCGATGACCGGCTCTCCCTGGCGCGGGCCAGTCGCCTCGTCGTGCATCTGGCGCAGTGCGCGGCGTGCCAGGCGCGGCTGGCGGAGTACGACGCGTTGGCCCAACTGCTGCGCGCGCAGACCGTGCCCGGACCCGATACGCGGCTGCGGCGCACGTTGCGCGCGCGCATCGCGCGCATCGAGCGGACCGCGGCGCCGAGGTGGCCGCGGCCTTTGCTGCTGGCGCCGCGAGTCCGGCGCCTGCTCGGCGCCGTGGGCGCCATCGCGGCGGCGCTGCTGCTCGTCGCGGGCTTCGCGCGGCTCCTGGGGGCCAACCCGCTTTTGCGCGCCACCGGCCAGCCAACCGCCACCGCGGCGCTCCACTGGCACGCCGCCACGCTGCCGCCCGGCTTCGGCGCCGCCGCTGCCACCGGCCAGAGCCTGGACTTCGCGCCCAGCGATGGCAACACCGCCTATGCCTGTGTCGTGCCGGCACAGACCCAGCGCGGGCAGCCGCTGCTCTGGGTCAGCCGCGATCGCGCGGCGCACTGGGCCGCGCTGACGCGCGTGCCCACCACCGGCGCCATTGCCACCTGCCTGGTCGCCATCGACACCCTGAATCCCGCGGTCGTGGCCGTCAGCGTGATCGAGGCCAATGCCAGCGGCGCGGTCTTTCTCACCACGGATGGCGCCGCCACCTGGCGTGACATCAGCGCTCCCGGCCTTACTGGCCTCGACCGCACCAGCACACTGGCGGGCACTACCTACGCGCTGGCCATCGTGAACCGAACGAACACCGCGCAGCCACTGACGCGTCTGATCGTCACCACCGACCAGTTTCGCACCTGGCGTCCGATCGACCTCCCGCGCGGCGACCCGCCCCAGGCCTTCTGGGTGAATCCAGCCAACGGGGCGCTGCTGGCGCAAACGGCGGGCGGGTTATGGGATTCCGCCGATGGCGGCCAGCAGTGGTCGGCGTTGCCCGTGTCGCCCGTGTCGCTGGCGCCGACGGCCAGCGGGTTCAGCTATTTCGCCTTGAGCAGCATGCTGATCGCCGTGCAGACCCCGACGGCCAACCAGCCCTGGCGCCTGTGCGCGGAGGCGAGCGTACACAGCGGCCAGACTCCCGACACGCCCATCGACCACCTCGCCTGCACCACCGATGGCGGCCGCACGTGGGTTCCGCGCCCGGCCCAGCTCTGCGCCACCTGTCCAGCGGATAGTCAGTTCGGCGGCCTGGTGCTGGCCGGCGATGGCGCGCTGTTGGTCAGCGCGCCCGCGACCGGCGGTGGTATCGCGCTATATCGTTTGCCCGCCGGCGGCCAGCGGTGGCAGGCGCTGGGCATGGCGCCGCTGCCCAAGCTCGCCTATGTGTCCACACCGGGCGCGGGCGTGCTCTGGGCCTACGCCAGCCCCGAACTGGTGGCGCAACCGCTCCAGCCGCTGAGCGGCATCGTGGCGAGTGGCACTGCTGCCATCGCGACGGCGGACTCTCCGTAGCCGTAGGGCGACCGCGCTGACATCCGTCGCTCGCACGCGCTATACTGCGCGTAGAGGCACACCACGAGCGACGGGTGGGGGCAGCAGCGTGGACGATGACTTCGAGATCGAGATCACTGACCTGTGCGGCGGGCCGGCCGGCCCGCCGGGCACACAGGCGCGCCCATTGCGCCTGGAGGGCGCCGACGCGCCCGCGGCCGAGCAACGCCTGCGGCCTGCCAGCGCCACCCGCCCCGACGCGCCGGTGACGCCCAGCGACGACGACGACGACTTCGCAATGGCCATCGAGGACCTGCGCGCGCCACCTGACCGCCAGGCGGGAACGGCGCCCGCGACGCTGTCCGCGCCTGATGAATCGCTCGACCTCGAAGTGACCGATCTGCGCGGCCAACCGGTGCGCGCCACCCACTGGCTCGCCGATCTGACGGGACCCGACAGCGCCCTCGGTACGCTGGTCGCCCGGGCGTGGCACCGTGTTGGCGCCGTTGGCCTGACGGCCAGCGCGCCGCACGCTCAGTCCGGCCTGCTGGCGCCAGTGCGGCGGGCGAACCGGCGCCGCCTGGCGGGCGGCCTCGCGGCGCTGGGCGCGGTCGCCACGGCGCTGATCCTCGTGCTGGGGGGCGGCGCCAAAACCGGGGCGCTGGTCAATACGCTGTTCGCCACTCCCACGGCTACCGCCCTCGGAGCCAATACGCTTGATCTCGTCAATACGGTGCCCTGGGGCCACCTGACCATTGACGGACGCAAGGCCAGCGTGGTGGCAAATAGCATTCCCGAGATCGTCCAGCTCGCCGGCGGCCAGCACCAGCTCGAGTATGATGCGCCGCCATTTCCCCGGTTGCGCTGCCAG
>DASYGC010000732.1:0-4036 GCA_036000225.1 Ktedonobacterales bacterium
TAGCCGCTGGTATCGATCGCGGCGTCCCAGGAGTGGCCGTCGAGCGCGGCAAGATCGCCATCGCGGTTGCCGCGCAACTGTTCGACCCGTGGATCCAGCGGGGCGGGGTGCTGGCCACGAGTGAAGATGGTAACGGAGTGACCACGCGCCAGCGCGGCATCCACCAGATGGCGGCCCAGAAAGACCGTGCCGCCCAGGATGAGCATTTTCATCGTCATCTCCGTACTATTGGGCGACCCAGTCGGCTAGCCACTCTTCGGCGTGGGGCATGCCGCTGGCGCGTATGGCCCGCTTCAGCGCATCCAGATCGTAAGGAACGCGATGCAGCTCGAGGTTTAGGCGTGGACCATCGGCCTCGACGACCGCGTACTCGGCCCAGGCGGGATTGCGTGTCGCGGCATCGGTCGGGTAACGATCGAAGGGCAGCCCGACACTACCGGGATTGATCAGCAAACTGCTCTGGTAGCGACGCAGCATCTGGATGTGGGTATGCCCTCCCGCCAGAATATCCGCCTGCTGGCCGGCAAAGAACTCATCCAGTTCGCTGAGTGGGGTCAGTGGCTCGATCGCCTCATCGTACGAGCGCGGCGAGCCATGATAGCACAGGAGCGTCCGGCCAGCACCGAGCTCGACCCGCACCGTGGGCTGAAACGTGCGAATGAAGGCGGCATGCTCCGGCGTGACCTTGGCGGCGCACCAGCGCTCGAGATCGTCGAACGGACCAGGTGAACTACCCGTAGGTGGCGCGGTGTGCGACCCCAGCAGCGGCTCGTCGCAGTTGCCCATCACCACCGGGCAGCCGAGCGTGCGTACGCGTTCGAGCACCGCGTACGGCTGTGGACCAAGGCTGACATCGCCCAGGCATACGAACTGATCCGGCGGCCGGGTGGCCAGGTCAGCCAACACCGCCTCGAGTGCGACGAGGTTGCCATGAGTATCGGCGAGCAGGGCGATGCGCATGAGTCGGGTCCTCTCTTCAGCCGGCGGCCCGCGCGGCGGCGGCCGCGGGGCCGCGATTCTTCCATTCTTCGAGCGGCAGCACCTCGTCCACGATGCCGTAGGTGCGCGCTTCCTCGGCGCCGAGGAAGAAGTCACGCTCGGTGTCGCGTTGGATGCGCTCCAGCGGCTGGCCGGTGTGCAGGGCGATGATGTTGTTGATGACATCGCGTGTGTGCAGCAACTCACGCGCGTGGATATCAATGTCGGTCACCTGGCCACCCAGCCCACCCTGAATCAGCGGCTGATGCAGGTGGATGCGGGCGTGCGGCAGGGCGTAGCGCCGCCCTGGATCACCAGCCATCAGCAAGATCGTGCCGAAACTGGCCGCCTGGCCGACACAGGTGGTGGCGACGGGACACCGGATGGAGCGCATCGTATCATAGATCGCCAGGCCCGAGGTGATGACCCCGCCAAAGGAGTTGATGTACAGGTTGATCGGTCGCTCGGTGTGTTCGCTGGCGAGAAAGAGCAACTCGGCCACCACCAGACTGGCCATGTCGTCGTCAATCTGGCCGTTAATGAGCACGATGCGCTCGCGCAACAGGCGCGAGAAGAGGTCGTACGCGCGCTCGCCGCGCGCGCCAGATTCGATGACGGTAGGGATGACGAGGCTGGCACTCTGGGCGGCAATGGCGTCAATTGGCATGCTCGGCGTTCCTCTCTGACGTTGCTGGTCCGGCGGGTCTGATGTACCGGCTTCATAGGTGGCGGCTAGAATGCGCTGCGAACGAAGTAGTAGTAGAGGCGGCCACTGGCATCCCCCGCGGGCGCCCGCAGCACGCTGGCGAGCAGCCAGCCATCAGCGCCAAGCGCCGCCAGCGGCGCCTCAGCCAACGGCTCGTCCTCACGCGGATCAATGACGACGACGTGATACTCCCACGCCGCGTGGCGCGGCTCGCGCTCCTCGAAGACCATGGGTATGATGGGATGCGCAGGCGATTGCGGGTGTGATGCGGATACAGGGTGCCGCATGGGCTGCGGTGGCGACATCGGCATGAGCATATGATCCTCTTTCATGTCTCGCACGGGTGTCGTATCCGCATCCGCGCGAGCGGCTCAGCTTCGTGGGCCGGCAATCGCCGGCCTCGCTCTAGACGATACATGCCAGTGGCATACGCTGGAAGGGAAAAGATATGCTATTGGCATAGGTCCGGCAGGGCGCTATGCTATGAGCATGTGTGGTCCAGACGAGAACGGGGGACGAGATGGCCGATTTGCAGGAGACGATGGGCGCGGTGATCCGGCGCGAGCGACACGAGCGCGGCCTGACATTGCGCGAGCTGGCGGAGCGGTCCGCGCTCTCGGTGGTGTATGTGGGCGAACTGGAACACGGGAAGAAGTACCCCTCGGCGGTCGTGCTGGAGCGGCTGGCCGATGCGCTGGATCTCAGTGTGGCCGATGTGCTGGAGATGGTGGCCGATGAACTGCGCGGGGTGCCCCAGCCGGTTACCAACGCCATTGGGTTCGTGATGCCCAACCGCAGTGGCGAAGTGCCGCGCATTACGGTGAAGCGGCTGGTCAACCTGCTGGAGCCGGAGGAGGTGGCCACCATGGCGGGCCTGGGCGCATTCTTCATCGCCCGGCGCAACGGCGAGCCGCAAGGCTGACTTTCGGGCGCCGCGTTGGCCTTCAGTGCCCTGCTGTGTGATCGTGAGCGCCGTCGTCTGGTATCGGCGCCGCCACGACCAGTTCCGATGGGCGTGGCGGGACAGGTGCTCATTTTGCGCGCGACCCAATTGCCGGGTCTGCCACGCTGTGTTATACTGGCGCCGGCTCGTTCTCCTCACGTGTGGGGCGGGCTGAGGGGTGGATGTGCGGGGTCGTGGGGACAACGCCAAAACCGCCGGTGCTCATCCACCAAACGGTGTGGTGATCCGGGTTTGCTCACATGCGGAGCGGGGGAGCGGGATTCATGGGCAAGTATAAGCAGTGGTTGCATCATCAGGAAGTAGGGCGTCGCCTGCGCGATCAGATTGCCAACCTCGAACAGGAACGCCAGCGCGTGCAGAAGATGGCGCCAGGGCACCCGACAACGCTGCCCGATACCGATAATCCGCTGATCGCGGCGTTGCTCACGTACACCCGGCAGGGGAACTCGTTGAGCCCCAGCGGTGCGGGCACGGCGGACGGCTTCAAGTCCGCGGCGAGCTTCGCCACGGCCAGCGCCAGCATGCCAGGCAACTCCGGCGGCGACCCCGCGTTGGTGGCCAACCTGATGGCGCGCGCCGACCAGATGTCAGCTGATCCGCTGGACCAGGCACGCGCGCCGGGCGATGGGCATGGGGCCGATGGGTCCGCCGGCGATGGGGCCGCGCCAGCCGGCAGCACCGAGGGGGGCGAATCGATGGGGGGCTGGTGGCAGCGCTATCGGCCCGATGACCAGGCATAAGCACCGACCGGTGAACCGACAAGAAGGAAAGAGGTAGGCTGATGGCTGCCGATCCCATGACTGTAACCAAGATCTACGAGCAGGTCCCACTTGAGTCGATGCAGCAGGTCAACGATAGCTACATGGCCTGGTATGTGGACCGCGTGACCCGCCAGCTCGACGATACCATGACCAATTTGCGCGCCGAACTGCGCGAGAACGACCAGAAAGAAGCCTCGTTTCGTCCCTCGCCGCTGGAATTGGAGGCCATCGAGCGCCTGCAGCGCAGCGGCGTGACCAGCGTCGATCTGCTGGATCGCATGGTCGAACAGGGTGATGACTGGCTGAAGGTCACGATGTCGCGGTTGGACCACTTCGAGCAAACGGGCCTGGCGCCCAAGGACTATTCGGGCTGGTGCGAGCACGCGCTGGGCGGCGCGTATGACTGGATCGAGAACGATCGCCTGCCGGCGTCCGGCTCATCACCGCAAATGCCCGCGCCACGCGGACCGGCGCCCGCGCCAGCCCGCCAGGCCGCGCCGCAGCCCGCGCCGGGCGCCACTGTGCCCGGCTGGCTAGCCAACCGCAACACGGCCCCGCGCGGCACGAATGGTGAAGGTCCCACGGCGCCGGTACCCACCATGCCGCCGACCACCACCGGCTATGGCG
>DASYGC010000733.1:0-2257 GCA_036000225.1 Ktedonobacterales bacterium
AGGTGCACGCCAAACTGACGGATCAGGGGCGGCTGGTGATCGACCTGTACCACCGCCAGTACTTCGAGCGGCACGCCGGTCACTCACGCCGGGAGATCGACGGAATTGTGGTTGACACGGAAGGGTACATGGAGGGCAACCGCTGGCACGCAGTCTTGCGCTACGCGGACGCGCACGGCGCGCGCGGCGGCGACCACATGGAGTGGCAGCTGTTTACCCCTGATGAGTTCGCGGCGCTGGCCGCTGCCTGCGGCTTCGACCTGGTGCTGGCCTGCGCCTGGGCGGATGAGGCGCAGGCGCCAGCGGCGGAGATCGCGCGCATGCAGGTGGTGCTGCGGAAGGCGTGAGATGCCCGCTTGCTGATGTCGCCAGCGCGGCGCATTCATGCCATAATGCTCCCGTCCGGGCAATGTGGTCCGCGACGCATGCGCGCGTGAGGGAGAAGAGGTAGACGCATGGGCACTGTCGCCATCCATGGCTTTGGCCGGATCGGTCGCTCGGCGCTGAAGGCGGCGCTGACCGGCCAGCACTTCGTGCCGGTCTCGGTCTCGGACATCAAGGATCTGCCGACACTGGCGGCGCTGTTCGCCACCGATACCAACTACGGGCGCTGGCATGAGACCGTCGGCGCGCACGACACGACGCTGGTGATCGGCGACCGGGAGATCGCGTTCGTGGATTCGACCAGGGCGCTGCCCGACTGGCGCGCGCTGGGCGTGGACGTGGTGGTGGACGCCACCGGGCGCGCGGTGACACGCGCGATCGCCCAGGAACACCGCGACCGCGGCGCCCGCGCCGTGCTGGTGAGCGCGCCGAGCAAGACCTTACAGGACTGCGATGCCGTGCTGCTGCCCGGCATCAACCTCGACACTTATGATCCCAACGAGCACCACATCATCAGCATGGCCAGCTGCACCACCAACGCGCTAGCGCCCGTCGTCAAGGTGCTGCGCGAGCGCTTCGGCATCAAAGCCGGCTTCTTCTCGACGGTGCATGCCTATACCAACACGCAATCGCTCACCGACCAGCCCATGCGCGATCGCCGCGATTGCTGGGCGGCCGCTGAGAACATCATCCCTTCGGCCTCGGGCGCGGCCAAGGCGCTGAAGTTCATCTGGCCCGACCTGGCCATCACCGGCAAAGCCTACCGCGTGCCCGTGCGCACCGGCAGCATCGTGGAACTGAACGCCGTACTCGACCGCGATACGTCGGACGAGGAGGTGCGCGACGCCTTTCGTCAGGCGGCGCAGACAAAGTCGCTCCAGGGGATCATGGGCGTGCTGGAGGACGAAAACGCCTCGTGCCGCGTGGTCGGCGAGACTCACTCCTCGCTGATTGACCTGCCGCTGACGCAGGTGATCGAGGGGCATCTGGTCTCGGTGGCCGCCTGGTACGACAACGAGATGGGCTATGCCACCCGGCTGGCGGAGACGGCGCGTGTGCTTGCCGGCTAGCGGCGGTGACACACCCCGCGTGCTGGGCATGCGCGTGGACGGCGTCACGCGGGCGCGGGCGCTGGAGCGCATCGGCGACTGGATCGAACAGCGACGCGCGACGCCCGAGCAGACAACGCGACAGGTCATCACGCTCAACCCCGAGATGGTGATGGCGGCGCGCACCGACGCCACGCTGCGGCAGGCGATCGAGCGGGCGGCACTGGTGGTGCCCGACGGCATCGGCGTGGTGTGGGCCGCGCGCTGGCTGGGCTGGCGCGTGCCCGAGCGGGTGACGGGGATTGACCTGCTGGTGGCGCTGGCGGAGCTGGCGGCGGCGCGCGGCTGGCGGATCTTCCTGCTGGGTGGCGCGCCGGGCGTGGCCGAGGCGGCGGCGCGCCAGTTGCGCGCGGCTTGCCCGGCACTGCTGGTGGCCGGCACGTATGCCGGCACCCCCGCTCTCGCTGATGATGCGCCACTCGCCGCGCGGGTGCGCGCCAGCGGCGCCGATCTCGTCGCCGTGGCCTATGGCGTGCCCGCCCAGGAGCGCTGGATCGCGCGCAACCGCACGCAGCTGGGCGCTGGGGTGGCGATTGGGGTGGGCGGCGCGTTCGATCTGCTGGCCGGCCGTGTGCCGCGCGCGCCGCGTTGGCTGCGGCGCGCCGGGCTGGAGTGGGCCTATCGCCTCTGGCGCGAACCGTGGCGCTGGCGGCGTCTGCTGGCGCTGCCGCGCTTCGCGGGCGCGGTGCTGCTCGCGCGCTGGGGCCCCAGCGCGCGAGCAGCACCGCGCCCGCGAAGCGCGGCAGCGCCAGCAGACGCCGCCA
>DASYGC010000734.1:0-2029 GCA_036000225.1 Ktedonobacterales bacterium
GTCGTCGTCATCTTCGCAACCATACGCTTCGTCTTGCAGCCTATTCACAGTGTCGATGAGTTCGTTGACTTTACGCCTCAGAAAGCTGATTTCTAAGGCGCGTGTGCCATCATCGTGCATGCGAATGGGATTACTCGCCAATTTATCAATCATGTGTTGTTGCCTCCTCCAGCTTGGTAACACCAAAGCCCGCGTCAATCAGCCGCTGACGAAATACCGTCGCCTTGGCGATCGCTGCATCTTTGTCATGCGCCCAGCAGCGGTAGTGAAAACTGTCCGGCCCAAACGAGTACAGCCCGTCAGAGTCCACCCGGTGTAGGAGTTCACGGTTCAGGGAAGCGCGGCGTCAGCCAGAAGTTGGTGGCAGGCGTGAAAGGGATTCTGGCCTTCAGCGCGCCAGGTGCCGAAGAGAGTGGCGAGGGTCATCTTGGTGTCACTGCCCGCCTCGGAGCGCGTGCCACCACTGATCTTGCGGCTCGTGACCAGATGGCGGAGCGCCCGCTCCGCCGCGTTGTTGGTGGCGGGAATGGCCGGGTCGAGCACAAACTCGAACAGCGCGGGGCAATAGTCGCTGATGCGCTGACTGAGCACCCGCTGGGGCGCGGTGGTCTGCCCCAGGTACGGCTGGGCATGAGCGCGGGCTTCCATCTCGTAGGTGCGCTGCGCCTGCCGCCGCGCCGCGCCGCCGTCCGGCCCACGCGCGGTGGCCAGGGCGCGGCGATAAAGGTCACGCAGCCCCGCGCCCCAGGCGGCAAGCGCCAGATCGAGCGGGTAGCGCGCGGCCAGGTCGTCCGCATCGCGCAAGAGATGCGCCCAGCAGCGCTGCTGCACACCGGGATAATGGTCGTAGGCGGCGTAGAAGTCGCTCACCAGCACCCCATCGAAGCGGTCGCCCAGCACCTCGTCCAGCACCGCTTTGGTGCGCTTGGCGCGCGTGAAGTACTGTGCCTGCGGGGTCGAGAAACTCCAAACGTAGCCATTGACGCCGTCCTCGCGCCAGCCGGTCTCATCAGCATTCACGACCGCACTGCGCCGAATCTGCCCCAGGATGCCCGTCACCGTCGCGGCCCCGCCGGTCGCGACCTGTGTGAGCGCCCCAACCAGCGCGCCGACGCTCAGCTGCAAGCCATGGAAGGTCGCCAGATACCACTGGATGGTTCGCAGCGGCCAGCGCCCCGCCTCGCGCAGCGTGGCGATCAGGCTGACCAGCCCCACCCCCAGCCGCGAGTGCCCCACGACTACCCCGGCCAGTGCGGTGCTGGGCGTCCGCGACCGCTGGCAGCGTGGACAATACCGCGTCACGAAGACATGCTCGGTCACGACTACGGGCGCCGGCGGCGGTAGCTCGATCACCTCGCGCGTCCATTTGACGCTCCCGCCATGCAGCGCCAGGCCACACTCCGGGCATTGTCCCAGCGCGTGAACCACCTGGGCCGTGGAGACCAGCCGCGCCCGCGCCCGATTTATCGCCCGCTTCTTCCGTGGCCGCTGTGGTGTCGACGGGCGTGCTGCGGTCAGTTTGTTGCCCGCTAGCCCCGGTGGTCGGGGCGGTGGCTGGTGCTCCTCTAACTCCCGCACCCGCTGGGCCAACTCGCCGACCCGCTGGGCCAGTTGCGCAGCGGTCGCCTCGGCCGCCGCCAGCAACGCCTGTGCCCGGGCGAGCTGCGCCGCCTGCGCGGCCACCTGCTCCTGCTGCGCCAGCACCAACTGGATGAGCTCATCCCGGTCGGCCCGATACAAGTCCATCATGCGCCGATTCTAGCAGCTCCCCCGCAACAGTGAACTCGTACCAGATTGGGTATGAGTGTCGAGTTGGCGGTCGTCAGAAAGGGGATGTTCGCATCGCACCAGCTCGCTTGCGACTGGTAACCGACGACACTGCTCTGTGATAAGACAGGGTGTTCACCGGCCACGACGGTACCACTGAAGGAGCCTGTCAGCGCCACGCCGAGAGGTAAGGGGCGATCATACGCTCAGGCGCGGCCGTTCTGGTTGCGGCTGGTCTCCCACCAGCCAGGCATCATCAGGC
>DASYGC010000735.1:0-1927 GCA_036000225.1 Ktedonobacterales bacterium
GTCCCGTTGACGCTCTCTGCCAACCCACCGCCATAGTAGGCGGTCGTCGTGGTCGTGACCGTGCCGCCGGTGTTGGCCCACTGGCTGGCGAGGTCTTCGCTCCCACCGACGTAGGTGTGCTGGGTCGTCGTATGGGCGCCGCTGGATTCCTCGATCTGCTGCACCCGTTGCCCTGCACCGTCGTAGAGCGCTTCCTCCATCCCCGAGTTGAAGCCGGAGAAGTAGGAGGTGTTCTGCCAGGTGGTCAGGCGTCCCTCGCTGTCCCAGGTCAGCAGTGGGCCGGTGGGGGTCGTGCCCGCGCAGGTTTTGGCCGAGCTCGGCGCGCGGCACAGCATGGCGCCCGCCGCGTCATAGCTCGCCGTCCAGGTGGCGGGCCCCCCGCTGGGGCCAATGGCGGTGGCGGCATCGGCATGCGCGCTGTCGCCGTAGATGTGGCTGCCCAGTGACGAGGACGTCCTGCAGGAAATTGATCGCCCAGACGTCGCCTGGTCGCCAGGCCTGCGCTGGTGTACCCTGCGGTATGCCCGCCACCTGCCTACGCTTGCATCGCCGAATCGCTTACCCTTACAGGCGATAGAGGCACTGGACGCGATTGTGATTGATGCCGCCCACCTCGCACTTGAGCAGGATGTGCAGTCGTCGATAGACTTAGCGCGAGCGGCTGCGCACACTCGCGGCGCAGCCGCTCGCGCAGGTGCGCTTCATCGGCTCGCCCGCGTCGCTGGTAGCGGTCCGTGCGCCGCTGCACGCCTAACACGTGGCCGACGCGCCGCTCCGGCACTTTGTAGGTTGCTTGGAGATGGCCCACTGCTGCCCATTGCGCAGCAGGCCTTACAAATTTTTGTGGTGATCTGTTTCAGCGCCGTGTTGCCCAACGTCAGATCACCCATGATCAGCTTCAGGCGGCGGTCCTCTTCTTCGAGCGCTCGCTCCACCTCCAGCCGCTGCTCTTGCGGTCCATCTAGATCCGGCGCTCCGGCCAAGCCGCCACCAAGTCCGCCCGCGGATGGATCACCAGCTTGGCCGACATTACGGCCACCACGCACGAAATCCACGACCTGTTCGTCGCAGGGGATATGACAGCAGCACAGGCGAAGCTCCCCGCAGAGCGGCCCTACCCTCTGCCGACCAGCCTCCAGACTGCCATAGGAGCAGGCTGACCCCTTCGGGGCAGCCCTAGCTCTGGCTACCTACTTCCGAAGTTGGGCAGCCGCGTTCTCCGCCACGATGCTGGACGGGGAATCGGCTAGCGAAGTCAACGCCCCGCGTGCGGTGGCGACACCGATCCCACCGAGCGCCCAGATCGCCTTGACCGCCAAAGCACGGGCATCATCATATTCCAGATATGCTGGGACCCACCGGGCTAGGTGCGCCAGCGCATCAATCGACGCGGGCGACCTCAGCTCCCCCAGCGCCGAGGCCACGTCCTCATGCCGCTGATGCCAGTCCGCGAACGCAAGCGTGAGTAGCGGCTGGAGATGATCATTCGTGAAGCCAAATCTGAAGCAGACGACCAGAGCCAGCTCCACGTCCACCGGATCACGCCGGTTAACCGCATCGCGCAGAAGATCCAGTCCCAGATCCCTTCCGTCCACCGCACCGAACTTCTTCAGGAACTGCTCATTCGACATCGGCTGCCGACCAGGTACAACGAACAGCGCCATAACAAGCGAGCGCTCTTCTGGAGACACTACGGCACCTCCTCGTAATCCAAGATCTGATCATTGAAGATGTCGAGCGCCGGCCCCCGGCCAAGGCCGATGTTCAGGATGCCGCCCTCGCCCTTAAAGAACGCCGAGGACTTTGCCCAGCCTGACCCCACCAGCGGCATGTCTGGATATGCGGCAGACGCAATGGCCGAAGCATCGCGTACGCCTACATTGGCAAGCGCATCCTGTGTGCCACCCTGAACTGTGAACCTGACTGT
>DASYGC010000736.1:0-16035 GCA_036000225.1 Ktedonobacterales bacterium
CCGCATGTCGCTCGCTTCCGGTCCAGCAACCGGCTCCCGCGCGCGCATGAGCTTACCGATAGACACCCGGACCGATTTTACCGTTCGTAGGGGCGTACGGATGTACGCCCTCTGGGACTCATTCTGTCGTCGGGGCGCATCGCTGTCCGTCCGCTGGGCCACAGGAGGTCGTGGCCGTGAATCGCTGTCCGCCCGCTGGCCCGCGTGCTGTCGCTGGGGCGACGCCGCGCCAGGGCCGTACGCCCGCACGCCGGCATACAACAGCCGCACGGCGGCATCCAGCGCCACGCCCGCACCCAGCGCCAGCAACGGCAGCAGCGGCACGACCGTATGCAGCGAGAGGCCCACCTCGCGCACCTTGAGTACCACCGCTCCCAGCACCGCCAGCGCGACCAGCAGGAACACACGCGCGCGTGCCGGGCGTGCCAGCGCGAGACCCACCAGCCCCAGCACGACCCATGGGCTCAGCGTGACAAAGCCATAATAGTTGACCAGCCACTCCACCACCTGCAGCGCGAAGTTCCCGCCCGCCGCCCGCCCGAACGTCGCGGCGAAATCAGCCACAAAGACGGCTGGCGCCACCGCGAAGCAGACGAGCAATCCAATCAGCGGCAGTCCCAGGCCCACGCTGAGGGTCAGACCCAGATCGCGCCAGCGCACACGCCAGGCGACCAGCGCCACGAAGAGCACCAGCGCGAGGCCTTCGTAATCGCTGAGCACCGCCAGTCCCGCCAGCAGCGCCGCCACCAGCAGCCAGCGCCGCGCACGCGTCTCCAGGTAGCGCCAGGTGGCCCATAGGCAGAGCAGGCCCACCAACATCAATTGCGCGTAGCTATAGCCCCAGCGCGTGTTCTCGAGAAACAGCGGCACCCCGGCGAAAACCAGCCCCGCCCACAGCGCGGGACCGGCTCCCACCACCCGGCGCCCGAAGGCCAGCACCACGCCACAGGTGAGCACGGCGTAGACCCCCGCCAGCGCGCGGATGGTCGCAATGCTGTAGCCGAATAGATGGATCAGCAGCGCCAGCTGGAGGTAGAACAGTGGTGGGTGCGCCGCGAAGGCTTGTGACAGGCCGAAGAGCCGCAATCGCCAATGGAGCAGGTTCCACGCCAGATCGAGGTTATAGCCTTCTTGCGGGTCCCAGCCGGGCGTCTGCGCCAATCGGAACGCGTGAACGCCCACGGCCAGCGCCAGCACCGCGACGCCTGCCAGCGCCAGGCCCACCCGCCGCGCATTCCAGCGCCTCACGGGCAGCGCGTGCTCCGCCGCTTCGCTCCCCGCAGCCGCACCCACCAGATGTGTCGCCATCCGCTCCCCGCTCAACTGACCTGCCACTCCCGCGCCAGTATATCAGACCCGGCGCGACCGCAACCGTATCAACCAGAGAACGTCCCCGCGCGTACTCCATGTGGGGCCGGCGCGGCCCGTGCTACAATTCACCTGTTAGTCTCAGCGAATCTCCGCGCGTCTGGGCACCAGCCCACCGACGCCACAGCGAGGATTGGTTCGACTCATGAGCATGATGCCATCCCAGCCCAGTTTTCCCCCGGCGAGTGGCACACCCGCCAGCACGCCAGGCGTCGCGCCCATCCCGCCGAACACGGGACTCCCCTTTCCCCCGCCGGATGCGGCCGTGGCCACCTGGGGGTTGACCCGCATGTTCGGGCAGCGCGCCGCCGTCAATGGGCTGAACCTGGTCGTGTGCCGTGGCGAATTCTTTGGCTTCCTCGGCCCCAACGGCGCGGGCAAGAGCACCACCATCAAGATGATGGTGGGCCTGCTGCGCCCCAGTTCGGGCGCGGCGTTTGTCGGCGGCGTGGATGTGTGGCGCGAGCCGCTGCGCGCCAAGGCGCTGATCGGCGTGCTCCCCGAGCAACTCAACCTCTACGAGCGCCTCTCTGGCCGCGAAATGGTGGAGTTCGCCGGGCGCCTGTACGACCTGCCGCGCCCCGAAGTGCGCCGGCGCGCCGGCGCGCTGTTGGATGTGCTGGGTCTGAGCGGCGATGCCGATAAGCTGGTGGTGGACTATTCAGTGGGCATGCGCAAAAAGGTCTCGCTGGCCGCGGCGCTGATCCACCGACCCCAGGTGCTCTTCCTGGATGAACCCTTCGAGGGCATCGACCCGGTCAGCTCGCGTACCATCCGCGATATCCTGCGCGATCTGACCAGCGCGGGCACCACTATCTTCTTCAGCTCACACATCATGGAAGTGGTCGAACGCCTCTGCACGCGGGTCGGCATCATTGACAACGGCCAGTTGATCGCCGATGGCAGCCTCCAGGAGTTGCGCGCGCGCGCTGGCGCGCCCGGGGGTGGCGATGCCACGCTGGAGGACATCTTCTTCAAAGTCATCGGCGCCAACGCCCGCGAGGGAGGTCTCGATTGGCTGGAGTAACTGATCTCTCGCGACTGGCCGAGCATGCCCCGCTGGGCGCCCCACCCGCCCGGCCCATGCCGCTCAATCCCAGCCATGTCGCCACGCTGCTCTGGATGCGCTGGAAGCTCGCCATCCGCGGCTTCTCGCGCGGCAGGGTGCGCGCCATCATCGGCTATGCGGTGCTGGTGATCTTTGTGCTGCCCTGGCTAGTGGCCGGTGCGGTAGCCACCGGCGTGGGCTACCTGCGCCTGCCACATATCGTGGCCGAGCAGTTGCTCTTCGCCGTGCTCGCGGCCATCTACCTGATCTGGGTCGCGTTGCCGCTGCTGCAGTACACCCTCAACGAAGGGCTGGACGTCACCCGGTTGCAGATCTATCCCGTCACCCGCGCGGAGATGATGGTGAGTCTGGTGCTGGCGACCTTCTTTGATGTGGGCACCGTCGCCATCCTGGTGCTCTATGTCCCGATCGTCATCGGGTGGAGCGTTGCGCCGCTGGCCGCGGTCGTCACGGTGCTGGCGCTGGCGCTGGCCTATATCCATACGGTCGGCATGAGCCAGTTGATCATGGCCGCGCTCATGGGGGTGCTGCGCAGCCGGCGCTTCCGCGACACCAGCATTATCATCTTCGCGGCGGTCGGCGCCGCGTGCTCGGTGGGTGGCCAGTTCATTGGCCGGCTCGCCTCCGCCTCAAGTTTCGCCGGTATCGAGCGTATTCGCATTGATGGCTATCTGCAGTACACGCCACCCGGCATGGCGGCGCGAGCCATCGAGCAAGCTGCCGTGGGCCAGTATGGCACCGCCTTGCTATGGCTGGCCGGCCTGGCGGCTCTGGTGCCCGTGCTCTTGTGGGTGTGGGCCCTCGTGCTCGATCGTAGCATCACCACCGCCGAGACGGCGGGCGCGGCGCCCGGCCGCCGGGGCCGCTCTCGCGTGGCGCAAGCGCCCGCCGGGGTGGGCGGCGCGAGCGCGGTGACCACGCGTGGAGCCGTGCCCGTGGCAACACCCGCCGCGGTCAGCCGCGCGCGTGGCGGGATCTCGCCCGCCGCGCTGGCTATCGCCCAGAAGGATCTGCGCTATCTCTGGCGTGATCCCCAGCTCAAGGCCTCGCTCTTGAGCGCGCTCTTCCTGCTGGTACTGGTGGTGCTGCCGTTCGGCGACGGACCACAGCAGTCCGGCTTCGACCTGCAGCCCTATCGTGTGCTCTTCGCCTGTCTGCCCACCCTGGTGGTGGCGCTCAATCTCTCGTTGAACGCCCTGGGGCTGGAGCGCCGTGGCTTGCAGATGCTCTTTCTCTTTCCCGTGCGCCCGCTCGATGTCTTCTGGGGCAAGAATTTGACGGTGGCCGGGATCACGGTTGCGGCGCAGATCGTGCTGACGCTGGCGCTGGCAGTCATCACCGGCGGGTGGTTCTATGTGCCCCTGGCGCTGGCCGGCGGGCTGGCGGCCATGTTCGTGCTGCTCGCCTGTGGCAATGTGAGCTCGGTGCTGATCCCCTTTCGCGTGCGCGAGATGCGCATGGGGCGCAGCGGTATGTCATCGGAGAATGGCCTGCTTCGCGCGCTGCTCTCGATGCTGACCATGCTCATCGTCGCGCTGTTGCTGATCCCGGTGGCCGCCGCGATTGGTGTGCCACTGCTCTTCGATCGTCACACCTGGCTGGTGGGTACGCTGCCGTTCGCCGTCCTCTATGGCATCGTGCTGCACCAGGTGGCGACCCGTCTCATCGCGCCGGTCATGCTCGCGCGCGCGCCCGACATCCTGAATGCGACCGTCAAGGAGTGAGGCGATGACGGTGACGGCGATGCTCTACGCCTTCGGCGTGGGATTGGCCTCGTTCGTGTCGCCGTGCGTGCTGCCGCTCGTTCCGATCTATATCGCCCAGTTGGTGGGCCCGGGCGTGCTGGGCAGTCAGGCGCGCGCCGGGGCGAGCGCCATCGCGCCGGATACCCCACCCGCGGCCCGCTGGCGCCCTGAGCCGCTGCTCCATGCGGCGGCGTTTGTCGCGGGCTTTGGTCTGGCGTTCGTGGCGCTGGGCGCCACCGCCAGCGAACTGGGCGCGCTGCTCGCCACCCAGCAAGCGGTGCTGCGGCGGATCGGCGGCGTCTTGCTCGTCCTCTTTGGCCTGCATGTCGCCGGCATCATCCGTGTGCCGGGGCTCAACCGCGAGCGACGCTTCACGCTGCGGGTGGGCACGCCGGGCTATGCGACCTCGCTGGCCATGGGCCTCGTCTTCGCCATCGGCTGGACGCCCTGTGTCGGTCCCTACCTCGCCAGCATTCTCGTGCTCGCGGCCGCGGCCCACACCCTGGGCATCGGCGTTGGTCTGCTGGCGATCTACGCGCTTGGTCTGGGTGTGCCCTTCCTGCTCGTCGGGGCCGCGTTCGACCGTCTCGCGCCCGTGCTCAAGCGTCTCTCCTCCTCCCTGCCCACCATCGAGCGCGTCGCCGGGCTCCTGTTGGTGGCGCTGGGTATCGTCGTCTTCTTCAACTGGCTGCTCTATCTCAATAGCTGGTTCCCGGTGCGGATATAACATGACGCCGAGCGGTGGGCACACGGTATACTGGTGGCGTGGAGGCACCCACACCGCGCGAGTTGGGTGAGTTGCGGGTTGGCACTGGACGGGTCACCCGTCCACATGACCCGTGCCGATTTGAGGAGATCACGCGATGACCAGTGAGCCGGCGACCGATCTGGAACGCGAGCCAGAGCCCGCGCTGGCTGAAGCGGCGCCGCCCGCCCCAGTGCGGCACCTGTACGCGCCACGCGGCGCTCCGGCAGGTCCGCCAGACTGGGTGCTGATCGGTCTGGGTCTGGCCTATATCGTGGCGATTGCCGCCCTGGTGTTGCTGCCCGGCGCCTCGTTGCTGGAGCGGCTACGCGAGTTGGATGCGGGCATCTGCGCGCAGGTGCCTGCCCATTCGTTCTTTCCCGCGGGCCAGCAGCTGCCGCTCTGTTCGCGCAATACCGGCATCTATGTCGGCTTCGGCGCCACGCTGCTCACCCTGATCGCCAGCGGGCGGCTGCGCGCCGCGCGATTGCCAGTGCCCTGGGTCGCGCTGGTGCTGGGGATCGCCGTACTGGGCCTGGCGGTGGATGGCTTCAACTCCCTCTTCCTCGATCTCGGCCTGCCCCATCTCTACCAGCCGCATAATCTGCTGCGCCTGGCGACCGGCCTGGGCACCGGCACCGCGATGGCCTCGTTCTTGCTTCCGGTGGCAGGGGGCGTGATCTGGCGCGACGATGATAGTCGCGCCTCATTCGGCTCGTTCCGCCAGTTGGCGGTGATGCTGCCCATCCTGGTGGTCGCCTTTCTGGTGGTCGCCTCGCAGGCGCCGTGGATTCTCTATCCGGTCGCATTGTTCAGTTCGGCCAGCCTGGTTGTCGCGCTGGCCCTCATCAATCTGGTCTTCGCCGTTGGTCTGACGCGCCGGCCCAACCAGTACGCCGGCGCGCGCCAGCTCCTGCCGCTGTTCACCCTGGTAGTGGCCCTGGCGATCATCGAGTTGATCGCCCTCTCCGTGCTCAAAACCTCCGCCCTGCGCGCACTGGGAGTGACGACACTCAACATGCCGTGATAGTGCCCGCTTGCCGTGGCTTGCCCCCTGGCCCTTTGTAGGCTATACTTTGACCAGTGATGTCGCGCCCGAATCGGTTCCTGCCGGAGTGGGGATTGTGTCCCACGGGGGTGCCCGAGATGCCAAATAAGTACGAGCGGGAGATCGAAGAAATCCTGCGCAATATGGATCAGACCGACCAGGGCCAGAGCCTTGGCGACCGGATTCGCGCCTTCAACCGCCCCGCCGCGCGTGCGCGACCAGCGCGCCCACGCCTGCGCGTGCGGCTGACCGGCTCTGGGGCACTGCTGATCGCGGGGATCTTCCTGGCGCTGCTCGCGGCGGCTCTCGTCTTCTATTTTGGCCGGGCCTCGACGGGCCTCTATGCGAATCTGGCGGGGATCGTGGGCCTGGTAGCGCTGGGCTGCATCCTGCTGGGGCTCTTCGCGGGCTGGTCCGCGCGTTTTAGCAACCAGATTACTCCGACGTGGCGCGGCCAGTCCGAGTCCACCGCGGGCGGTTTCGCGCCGTTCCGTGCGATCGCGACGCGCTGGCGCATCATGCGCCTCAAGTGGCGCTACTGGCGCAATCGCGAGCACTGATTCGCCGGCCTCCACGGCCTGGCGATACGCGCCTCCCACTCAGCTTGCTGATCCCACATCTCTGCAGTCCGCGCAGGCGGACTTCGTGGCGGAACGCCTCCAGCTGCGGATTCACCCGCCCGTGCCCCGGCGCAACGCCTCCAGCCGCGGATTCACCCGCCCGTGCCCCGGCTCGGCAACCGCGAGGATGTGGCGAGATTTGGTATCAGGGCGAGCGGTCACTGGTGTAGCGCACGCGGGAACGCGTGCGGACCAACACCAACGCCGCGGGCCATCTCGCTGGCGATTCGTGACCTGTGCCACAGAACCAGATATCAGCGAGATGACCCGCGGTTGGGAGCAACTCCCACGACGAACGGAATGCGGTGCTGGCTACCGGAGCTCGGCGAGGCGGCGCTCGGCCTCGTCCAGCGAGATGGCGCCGTTGCGCAGATCCTCGAGAATGGCGCGCCGGCGGTTCTCCGCGTCGCCGCCCTGGGCGCTAGCGCTCCCACTGGACGCCGGCCCCTGCGCGCTGGCGCCGAACCCGGCTCCCGGGCCCGCCGCCGTGGCGGGATCGTCGTCACGCTCGATGCGCACGCGCTGTGCCCCACTCGCGCCGCCCGCATGCGTGCCCGCGCTCCCCACGCCCCCCGCGGGACCCCCATTGGGTCCGCGGCGCGCGTCGAACTCGTGTTTGATCTGACCGACCGTGTCTTCCAGTTCTCCCATGGCGCGCTCGATGGCCGATCGCACCTCGCGACCGATGGACTCCCAGTCGGTCTCCCGCGCGCGGCGCGCGGCGCGTTCCGCATAGCGCTGCGCCTGCTCGGCCGCGTTGCGCGCCATGTTTTCGGCGCGGTCGCGTAGATCGTTCATGGTGCGCTCGAAGTCTTCCTGCGCCTTGGCGCCCTCCTCGGGGTTGTGCTCCCACTCGAAGCCAAAGCCCCGCCGCGCCCGCGCCGGATCGTTCGAGCCCATCGCGCCTGGGTCCCACTTCACCTTGAACTTGTGGCCGCCGAAGCTGCCTTCCCAGTTGCGTGGATTCTGTCCCGTGCCACTTCCCTGATCGGTCCCGCTGGACCCACTGCCCGTGTACTCGTCGCCCATCATGTCCTCCTCGTTGCCGTCTGCCGCGGCGATGAAAATATCGCCGCCGTCACTATGGAGTGTCACGGTCGCGTCGCCGTTGCCGAGAACACCCACGAGATTCCTGCGCCGTCCCCGCTCCACCGTCAGGGGGAGTCGAGTGCGGATCTCGCCGCCCATGGTCTGCGCCACAAAGCGAGCGTTTACCTCGCCCCGTACGCGCAGACTGATATCACCCGCCGCTCGTACCTCGTATTCCACCCCCGCGGCCAGGGGGGTGTCGAGCACGGCGTCTCCGCCAACGCGGTTGACCCGCAGTCCGCCGGTCGCGCGTACAATCGAAAGATCGCCACCGACCGTTGTCAAGCGCACCTCACCCAGGCTGGTGCGCAGGCGCGCGTCGCCGCCCACCACATTGGTGTGGACGGGACCAGCCAGCGCATCGCCGGTGAGACCGCCGCCGACGGTACGCAGATGCACCGTGCCGGCGATAGTCGCCAGATCCGCGTCGCCGCCAATCGCCCCCGAGACGAGCATGCTCCCGACCAGCGAGGCGTTCAGGTCGCCGCCGATCGAGCCTCGCAGCTCCACATCCCCGCCAATCTCCGCCAGTTCACAGTCGCCGCTGACCCCTCCTTCGACGATGGTCGCCTGTGCCATGCGCACCCGCAGGTCGCCGTTGATCGAACCACTCAGGCGCAGGATGCCTGCGCACCCGTCAACGCTCAGATCACCATTGACGGCGCCGCGCAGCGTGATGTTGCCGGCGCTGCCCTCGATGAGACAGTCCCCACTGATCGGCTCACGGGTTTCCAGCCCAGGTACGTCGCGCACTTGCAGATCACCGCTGATGCGCCCCAGTGTGGGCATACCGCGCATGCCGTCCAGGCGCACATCGCCTTCCACCTCGCGCACGCGCAGCGTGCCGCAGCTGGTCGCGCGCAGATCACCCGCGACCCGCCCCAGATCCACCAGCGCCACCCCGGTCAGCACGACGTCGCTGGTAACCCCTCCCACGGAGAGGCCGCCGCCCACATCTTCGGCGCGCAGGTCGCCCTGCACCTCACGGATGCTCACCACCGCCGTGCGGGGCACAATCAGCTCGCTGTGATCGGGCAGGCGGGGAAAGCGCAGGATTCCGCCATCAATCGTGGACGGCGTGAACCGATCATCCTCGTCGTCCCAGTCGGCATTGAGCACCACTTCATGCGTATCAGTCCCGCGCACAATCAGGTCGCCTTCGACATAGCCCACCTCGACCCGTACCGTGGCAACTGGCGCTTCAGCATGCGACCTACTTGCCGCTGGGTGTTCCTCGACAGCGGGCCCATCATCTGGTCCTGGCTCCGCGTGTGCCCCCTCGGCCACCGGTGCCGCGTCGTGGACCGCATCGTGGACCGCATCGTGGACCTCGTCGTGCCGCTCGTCCACCGGTGGGATCTGCCCCGCGCCTTCGTTGCCTTCAATGTCGTCGCTGCTCATCGTACTCTTCCTCCTCGTCGCGGGAAACCGCTTCGCGCCCGGCGCATGCGTTAGAGACCGATCGTCGCTCACTGGTCCTGGCCGGTGTCCGCTTCTGGTTGGCGGGCCAGCAGGCGATGGGCCGCTTCGGTGGAGATGCGCCCGGCCGCCAGATCGGCCAGAATCTCGCGTCGCGAGCGCCGCTGGTCCCCATCAGGCAGGTCTTCTTCGGGACCAAAGCCCATCGCGGCGAGCACTTCGCCCAGGCGCGCCTTGACCGTCGGATACGAGATACCCAGCATGTCCTCGACATTCTTGATGACACCGCGACAGCGCAGGAAGGTCTCGACAAAGTCAAGTTGCGTGGCATCCAGGCGCGTGAGACGGCCGAAGCGCGCCTCATCGCCCCCCTGGCGACCGCCCAGCGGACCGCTCGGACTGCGCTGGCCAGCCGTGCTCGGCGTGCCACCCCGCACATGGAATACGCCTTCCAGCGCACTGCCGCACTGCGGACACCCCAGCCGTGTCACCCGCATCGTCTCGCCGCACACCGGGCACACCCCATCGACTTCATGCGTCTGCGCCATTGGTCTCTCGTCCCCTTCAGCGAGCGAATCGCCCCCACCACGGAGTAGTGTAGCAGGAAATATTAACTTTGTCAATATCCACTTTAACTTTGTGTACCGTGATACTGAACAACATTGAGGTTCCCCGTTCGCCATATGTACGTAGCGACCCCGGCGTGGGTTGCGCGTCACGCGTCCCGTCATGCGTCGCGTCGTGTGTCCATCTGGCGGCAGTACCTATGGCCAGTAGGCGGAATACCCTGTGGCCGCGACGGTTGCTCCTCGTCTTAATCTACAGGCCAGGGCAGCGTCCAGCACTCCATTGACCGGCGCGGCTCCTGAGTACTATGTAGGAGAACATCGATGGCCATCGCAAACCGGAAAACCGAGCTCACCCCGCTCGAAGCGATCGTCGTCGAAGGGACGTTAGGCGATGAGGCCCGAATGGATACACGTGACGGAACACTGGCGCGTATCCAGCAGCTCACCAAAGATCGCCAGAAGCTCTATCGCAAGTCCGCGGCCCATCCACTGCTCGCCTCTAACAACGGTGCCCGCATTCGGGCACTGGGCACGGAGATCGAGTTGCTGTGGGAGCAGTTGCGACGCGAGCGCGCGACACGGCGCGTTCAGATCGAGCGGGCGCTCAACGTCATCATCGACGACGACGACCAGGAGCCAGAACAGCAATCGGGGTCCAGCGACGCCGCGTAATCCCGCGCGTTGCGGGTTCTATGCTGGCCGCCCCCAGTGCGCTGGCGCGGGCATAAACCTTCACGACGGAGACGATGCGGACACAGGGGCTGATGCGCCACCGCGGTGCATCAACCCCTTCGCTGTGTGCTCGCGGCGATCTCTCTTCGCACCCACCGACCACCTCACACGACTAACGATGCGCGAGCAACCCACCACCTCGCGTAGCACTTTCGCTACGCGCTCAGCGTAGCAGGTGCCCGACCATTTCCTTGTAGAACTTCGCCGCGACCATCGCGGTCACCTCCGCGTGATCGCGGATCGGGTTGTACTCCACGATGTCCGCCCCAACCAGCGGCGCCTCGATGCGCTCCAGCACCCGCAGCACCTCGCGCACGCTCAGCCCACCTGGCTCGTGGTGCGAGACACCCGGCGCGAACGCGGGATCGAGCGCGTCCAGATCCAGCGAGCAATACAGCGGGCCGCGCAGGTCCAGCTCCAGCTCGGGACGGAAGTCGCGCATGGCGATGGTTTCGACCCCGAAGCGCTGCGCCTGCGCCCGCTGGTGGGGATTCGAGGCGCGGATGCCGACCTGCACCAGCCGCGTGGCCAGTCCCTCCTCCATGATGCGCGCGAAGGGGCAGGCATGCGAGCGCCGCGATCCCTCGAACACCTCGTAGAGGTCGGGATGCGCATCGAAGTGTAGAATCGTCAGGCCCGTCTGCGTCGCGGCCACCGCGCGCAGGATGGGGTAGGTGATCGAGTGGTCGCCGCCCAGCGACAGCACGCGCGCGCCGCCCGCGACGAAATCCGCGATGCCCCGCTCGATCGCGGCGAATGCCGCCGCGCCGTGGCTGGCCAGCGCGAGATCGCCCACATCGCGCCAGTCCGCGCGAGCGGCCAGATCGTCGCCATCCTCAGTGCACAGATTCATCGCGCCCGTGCCGAGCGCGGCGCGGATACGCGCCGGTGCCAGCGCCGGCCCACGCAGGAACGACGAGTTTTCGTCGAGCGGCACGCCCACCACCACCACGCGCGTGGGCGGTGTGCCCGCGTTATCCGCTCGCTGCTCCATAGCCATGACCCCTCCCGCAACCGCACGATCATCAGCTCGGCCAGCGGCTTCTTCTGGAGCACGGGCACCCGACAATCACTGGCGGGATACCCAACTGAGAGCACCACAAATGGCTTCTCATTGCGTGGACGGTCCAGCAATTCGCGGAGAAAGCCCATCGGATTGCGATCCATTAGACCGCTGGTGGTCCCTGCTGGATGCGCTTATGTACATCGTCGGGCGTGTCGCTCCACCAGAAACCCTCCTGCCACCACGTGACGCCCGCGTCAGCGTAGCTGCGCAGCCGTGCTTCCGCCTCCGCTGGCGGCATCTCGCCGACGTAGCCGGTCACGACAACATCGAAGGGCGCGTCACTGGTGCGCTGCCGCTGGATATAGGCGACGACCTCGCGCACTTGCTCGGGTTGTATGAAGCCGCCCTCGACACCCGGACAGACACCATCCCAGCGCGCGGCGCGGCGCATCGGGCTCTTGTTGGGCCATTGCCCACCCACCCAGATGGGAATGCGCGGCGTCTGGACGGGGGTGGGCAGGAACCGCGCATGGTTTACCGTATAGTGCGGTCCCGCATGGCTGAATGGTTCGCCGCGCCACAGCCCCGTCAGCACATCCAGTCCTTCATCCAGCATCGCCGCCAGCGTTTTCGCATCAGTAGGCTCGCCGAGCGCGCTGTACTCGTGATACCACTGGTCGCTGCCGCTGCCCACGCCCACGATCAGCCGGCCCCGCGAGAGCTGGTCGAGCGTCGCGGTCTCGCGGGCCAGTTTGCTGGGACGCCGGCGTCCCAGCGGGGTGACGAGCGCACCCAGTCGAATACGCTCGGTCGTCATTGCCATCGCCGCCAGCGCCACCCACGGGTCCACGACCGGCATGCTCGGCTCGGTCTGAATGTGATCCCAGATAAAGAAGCCGTCCCACCCCGCATCCTCTGCCGCATTTGCCAGCTCGGCCAGCGTGCGCACGTCGGCCAGCGCGCCGAACGGCGGCAGGTTGAGCGCATATCGCATGGCTACCTCCGTCTATCAAGTCGCTACCATCGCATCGTCGTCTCATGCGCCCGCACCGGCTCAGTGTACCTCACCCTTGTCTCAATTCGCCGTCAATCTGCCTGGAACGATGCGAGCAGAAGGGCCGCGCCCCCTGGTGCACCCCGATAGCGTGTCGGCATGGATTGTGCATGGAACCAGGAGAAGGCACCACTTCGTGCTCGATCATCCGCCGCATCGGCCGCGCTGCTGGCCGGTGTGTTTGCTATCGAGGCATACCATGCGCAAACTACTCACGCTTCTCGACTCGTTGATCGTCGCCATCATCATCGCGGTGCTGGCTGTCTTTGGTGGCCAGAATACCCACTCGGCCTCCTACCAGTTCCTCGGCGCCCAGTTCACCGCTCCCGTGTGGTGGATCAGCACCGCGGCCGCCATCCTAGGCTTGGTCGTGGGCCTGCTGGTGCTCGCGCCGGGTTTTGCCACAACCGGTTGGCGCGCCCATGGGCTGCGCCGCGACCACACACGACTGCGCGGCGACTATGAAGGACTGCAGGGTCAAATGGCGCGCCTGAATGCGGAGCACGAGGCGCTGCTTGCCCAACATCAGGCGGCCGTCGCCGACCACAACGTTCAGCCCACTCCGTCCACCACCGTGCCTCCAGTCGTTGCTGTGCCGCCCGTGAGCCAGACCCCGCCAGTCCTCGCATACCAGCACCCCTCAGTCCCATCACTGGATAACACCGCGGTGGGTAGTCCTGGTGCGCGCCCCACTGACCAGACAGACGGCGTTCCCTCGCTCGATAATACCGCGCTGGGCAGTTCGAGCCAACAACCGGCAGGCGATCCGCTCTACCAGGAGCCACAAACCGAACCGCCAGCCGGCCAGAGCCAGCCAGTTCGGGAAGAGTCACCCGCGTCATGGCGGCGGTAGCGCCACCAGACCGCATACCCACATCACGGCCAGATCATGGGCGTGTCACGCCGCCGCTCGCCGTCTTATCACGGCGAGCGGCCTTGACATGTTCGTTGGCGAAATGAAGCGGTCGCACCGGTCACGCAGCGGTCAGCTTGAGAGCCATAGCCGTTAAGAAGCACGCAAACGCCAGGATCACCGCCCAGACCCCAAGATCGTGGAACCGCTCCGCGCGGTAGACGAGCGCTTTCCAGTTCTTAGGTGGCGCGCTGAGCCGCCAGGTGAGCGTGGCAATGTTGATCGGAACGGTGCCAATGACCCGGATCACGATCCAGATGAGGAAGGCGAGCACGCCCGCGACGCGGAACCACAGGCCGGGTGCGGCGCCATCAAGCACCATGACGGCAATGGCCGACATGGCCGCCGGCACAAAGAAGGCGGGCACTAGCACGCGCAGCCGCAGCACCAATGCTTGCCGGAGCTGGAGCTGCGCCTGTTCGTCCAACACCTCGGCGGGCGCACGCACTCCATAGTGGATCACGAATTCTATGCCAGCCAGCAGACCGGCGAAGAACACGCTTACGCTGTCGAGAGCAGTGGCAAGATTCACGTTTTCCCCTATCACACCAAACCTCCCGCGATCCACGCCGGTGCAATTTCCGTTCAACTACGGGCCAAGCGAACCGCATTGGCAAACGAGCCATTGATCGTCACTCGTCTGCCGTAAACCCTGCCGGCACCGGGATTAGCAGCGGTGTCTTCAGCCCGCGACCTGCCCAACCCTCCCCCTCGCCGGATCAGGATTACCCGTCGAATGCATTCGACGAGCTTGCCCAACCCTGCTCAGGTATTGCGGTCTACGAACCCTATCACCTCGCCGCATTACCAAACACGCTCTCAACGATGGTACGCTGTGCGCGAACCCCATGCTAAAATGGAGGGGCGCTGGTGGCGTGGATCGCGCATCCACCCCCGCATGGCGTGCGACCACCAGGCGCGGCGGTGCCGTAAGCAGTGGTGAACACCTCGACGGAGGCGGCGAGCATGAGCAGCGGATGGACCAGCAACAGCCGGGTACGCCGTGCGCTGGCAGGCGCGGGAGTCGTGGCGGGTGGCGCGGTAGCGGGCGCCATCGCCGCGGGCTACTATGTGGCGTCAGCGGTGACGCGTCCTGGCCGCTATACTCCGCGAGAAGAGTATACCTTTTCGCCTTTCGAATTGGGCATTCCTTATGAGGACGTCACCTTTCCACCTGAACTGGGCGATCACTACGTCCGGGGCTGGTGGTTGCCTCGGCCCGAGACGACCAGTGTCGTGATTGTCTGCACCGGCTATCGCGCCAAGCGTTCCGATATGCTGGGCATCTCGTCCGCGCTGTGGCGCGCCGGCTTCAATGTCCTGCTCTTTGACTTTTTTGGCCATGGCGCGCAGATTGGCGCTCCCGTGACCCTGGGCTATCGCGAGCTCAACGACTTGCTCGGTGCGCTCGACTATGCGCTTCACCGCGTACGCGGCGCGCGCATCGGCGTGGTGGGCTTCTCGATGGGCGCGGCGGTGAGCATCATGGGCACGGCGCGCCGGCCAGAGATTCGCGCGCTGGTCGCCGATAGCAGCTTCGCCACGCACGAAGGCGAGGTGCGCTACGCCGTCAGCCAGACCTTTCGTATGCCCGCGGCGTGTGCCCGGCTGATCGCGCGCGTCGCGGACCAGTTCATCTACTGGCGCGCCGGCTACCACCACCGCGATGTCGAGCCCCTGGCCGAGGTCGCGCGCATCGCGCCCCGCCCCATCCTCTTCATTCACAGCAGCACCGACGAAACGATCGACGTGGGCGATGCCCGCCGCCTCTTCGCGGCCGCCGGCGAGCCGAAGGAGTTGTGGATTGGCGCTGCCACCAGCCACTGCGGCGTCTACTTCCTCGACCGTCAGTCCTATTGCGCGCGTGTCAGCGCGTTCTTAGCCCATGCGCTCTCTGACGGGTCGGCCGCTCCACCGCGGCCTCCCGCCAGCGCCATCGCGGACCGCGCGCAACAGCCCGCGTGATCCCGCCGCCGCGTGTGTCTGCGCAAGCGCACGACGTTCATGCATCGCGCGAGTCGCCAGGCGGCCCAGGCGCCGTGTTTGCCACGCGCCCGTGGGTGTCCGCCCACCGATTCACTGCTGTTCAGGGAGGTGCTCGTGTCCACACGTCTGATCGAGCTTACGGTGTCGTGCGATCCTGAGGTAGTTGAAGCGGTCACCGAGCTCTTGAGTCGCCATGTCGAAGGCGGCGTGGCCATCGAGGAGCCGTATACGCTGCATGATGATGGCCAGGCGCATCTGCCCGCCGTCGGCGCGCCGGTTACCATCCACGCCTACGTGCCCGACACCGCCGCCGGCGCGGAGGCGCGCGGACGCATCGAGCAGGGGCTGTGGTATCTCGGCCGCATCGATCTCGGCAAGGTCGGCGCCCTGACCACGCGATCGGTGGCCGAAGAGGACTGGGCCAATGCCTGGAAGGAGCACTATCACGTGCTGCACCTGGGCGCGCGTACGGTGATCAAGCCATCCTGGCGCGCCTACGAGCCACAACCTGACGAAGTCGTGGTCGAGCTCGATCCCGGCATGGCCTTCGGCACCGGCCTGCACCCCACCACGCGCACGTGTCTCACGCTGATCGAGGCCCTGCTGCGCCCAGGCGACCGTGTGCTGGACGTGGGCACCGGCTCGGGCATCCTGGCGCTGGCCGCGCTCAAG
>DASYGC010000737.1:0-3791 GCA_036000225.1 Ktedonobacterales bacterium
CGGCGCACATCGGCAATCCACTGCAATTCGGCCCCGGGAGGTGCGGTGATTTGTGGTGCATACTCCGCTGGTCGTCGAAACGGAGCGTCCAGGCACAGGGAAGCAAACCCCAGCTGCGCCAGAATCTTGGCCTCAGTGACAAACTCCTCGCGATTCCCCTCGCCCCAGTGTCCAAAGATCAAACCGGCTTTCGCGGGCTCTGCTGACGGAAAGATGAGATACGCTGAGGCTCTGCCGCCGACGGGGCTGGCATAGGTGGTGTCTTGAATGGTTGTGCCATCAGGTACATGTTCCGAGAGGATCTTGAGATCGGGGGAAGCGTTTGCATCGTAGGCAAGTGCGGATGGATCGAGCATGCAAATGCCCCCCCTTCTTCAACTCCCAGGTTGACACTATCCGGTCATTGGGTTTGAGCCAAAGGCAAGACCGTGCCGCGGATGTTCGCCGCTCGTTCTCGATTGGTGCGGCGCAATCAGATCTTGGTCTGTCTGGTGATCTGTAGTATACGCGCACGGCCCGTAGGTCGCAGGACGTCCAGCAGACCGCGTGGACCGCTCGTTCCGGGGGGATGCGAATCACCCACATGTGGGATTGGCGACCGTTGCGCGCATGGGTGATGGTGCCCTGGCGCGCAGGCGGTATCCTGGAAGCAGCGTATGGAGCGCTATGCGTGATGCAGCGGTGCGCCATGCAGCGCGTAGTGGTTGAGCGCCGCTTCCCACAGTGCCATTTCCTCCGTGTAGTGCGCGGCGGTGAAGCCCGCGAGGAAGTCGTTGCCGGAGCCGCTCAAGGCGGTGAAGGTGTAGGTGATGGTCGCAGCGGTCGCGCCGTCGGGCGTGGCGGCGCAGTGGATGGCGATGATGCCGGCACGCGAGCCGGGCGTCACGCGGTGGTAGGTGATGAGTCCCGCCGTGGCATCGTAGGCGGCGATGGTCCAGATCGTGGTGTCTTCGCCGTCATGGTCTGTGGTGAAAACGGTGCCCGTCCGCGCCGCGCCGGAGGGGGGATAGAGCATCACGGGCTGCCAGCCGGTGGCCCAGGCGCGCTCGCCCAGCGGCTCGAACAGCGGAAAGACGCGCTCGATGGGCGCATTGACGCGCAGGGTATGCGAATGGCTGACATGCTGGGACACGAACGGCATGATGGACCCCTTACGAAACGAAGCATGCGCGCAATAACTCGATCAGCCACGGCCACTGGTGGCGGGATCTGGCGCTGTCGCGTGAGGTTCGGTGAACTGGTGGCTGGCGCTGGCGCCGTAGTCCAAGCCGTACACCTGTTTGAGCAGGGTGATGCGCTCAAGCGTGGTGGCGTTGAACGGCACCTTGCTCTCGAAGGCGTGCAGCACGATGCCTTCGAGCAGGTCACCCAGGGAGACATCATGATACTCGGCCAGGGCTTTGAGCACTTTGACCATGCGTTTCTCCATGCGTGCGCCGATCTGGACGCGTTCGATGGGCTGGTCGGGTCCGCTGGCTGGCGACGCCGGGGGTAGTGGGTGGGTGGGGTCCACGGCGGGTTCCTTTCACTTGTGTGGCGGCGCCAGCGCCACGCGCACGGCAAACCAGACTTGTTATCAATGTAACTAGACAACAATATAACATGGCGTCAGTGGGGTGTCAAGAGGCGCCGGTGAGTGAGTGGCGGCAGGTTTGCCAGCGGTTGAAACCCAATGTTAGGAAGAAATGGCGCGGACTGCGCCAGAGGCGAGCGTGGGTGGTGCTTCAGATTCCTCGAGTGAATTCGAGGGGTAATCCGCCAGGTGAGGTGGTGAGCAGGTCGATACCTGCCGACCGGAATCATTCGCTCGCCTCCTGAACATCAGTTGCGTGGAATCTTAGTCACACTGGGTTGAAACCGGGCGACGCTTCGCTTCATCCGTATGCCCCTACGGCGTTCCGCCACGAGGTCCGCCTACTTGCCGCACGGATGCATCCCTGGTCGCGGTATACGTTCGACTCTACAACAGGCAGTTGACAGGGTGCGCGTGCTCAGGTATTGTGGGCCGCGACAAGCGAGTCGGGGCAAAAAACGGTCGCGGGCGCGGGGTGGGTGGTTGAGCAGGCGAGCATGCCACATTGTGCCACAGAAATACGCGGGTGTCACGGGTCGGGCGTCGTGGCGGTGGTGCGCGCGGCGGCTGTGCGCCTGGCGTGGCGGGGGTTGAAGGGTGAGTGTGACAGCGGGATTGCCGCCCGGCTGATGTGGCATGTGTGGCATCGGTGTGGCATCGGTGGCATTGGCGGTAAGGATGGCATCTGAGTGCTCCTGGTGACGCGAGGATGGGACCGGCGAACATGGGAAGTATAGGTCAGATGTTCGCATTTGGGAAGGGCAGGCGGGCAGGATACGGCAAAGTCGTGACCGGAAATGTCCGGAATTGGGGGGAAGGGCGACTGTCTCGAATCCGGATGGCTCGCTGGACAAGCACAAGTACTACGCGACCGAGGGTTGGGGGGTCTACGACAACACGCAGATCACCAACTGCGCGCCGAACATGCAGCCGCAGGGACCGACGCCGTGTCCCAATGTGCCATGGTGGGATCTGACCAACGTGGCCCACGGCCACGAATACGAGACCGACAGCTACGACACCAATGGCACGACGCTGCTCAAGAAGAGCACCACACAGTACCAGGCGGTGTGCCCGCCGGTGGGGGTGGGCGCGACGCCGCCGGTGACGGGCTATGGCAACTTCAAGAGCCACCTGGTGAGCGAACTGGACCTCTCCAACCCGGTGGCGGTCTGCGATGTGCAGGCGATCCGGGGCGACAGCTACACCGTGGACGGATCGAACGCGCCGGGCCCGCCCGACGCAACGACTACCTCGGTCTTCGATAGCTTTGGCCGGGTGAGCAGCACGACGACGAGCAGCAACGATGGGCGCAACGTGGACCGCCTGGAGGCGGAATCGCAGACGGTGGGGGCGCACACCGCGCCGACCAGCATTTTTGGCAATGGCTTTGGGCTAGTGTTCTCCAACAATGCCGAGCTGAGTATCAACGCCTCGGCGGTGGGCCAGTACGCGACGCTGAGCTTCGCGGCGCCGACGACGGGGACGTACGACCTGACGGTGATGATGGTCCGCGCCGCCGACAACGGCATCTCGACGCTGGCGATTGACGGCAAGACGGTGGGCCAGCCCTTCGACGGCTTCAATGGGGCGGTGGCCTTCGCGCCGCCGGTGGATGACGGGCTGGTGACGCTGGCGGCGGGCACGCACCAGGCGACCTGGACGGCGACGAGCAAGAATCCGTCGTCCAGCAACTACCATGTCAGCGTGGACTACTTCGATCTGACGCTGGCGGGCGGGCCAACGAGCATCACGCACACGACGCAGTACATCCAGAACAACGCGATCAGCACCAGCCAGACGGGCGCGACGGGCACCTATCTGATTGACTATCCGGCGTTCAGCGACAGCGAGGACAGCCACGGCAACCGCTACGCCTGCAGCTACACCAGCTACGATGGGCGCGGCTACGGGACGGGGCAGCAGAGCGGGCTGACGCTGGGCGAGGCGACGACGAGCGATCACTACGCCAGCAGCTGCGGCACGGCCGCCAACGGCTGGACACCCAGCGGGCTGCTGCGCACGACGAGCAGCTACGACACCTATGGCAACCCACTGACGACCGACGATCCCGACGCCAACGCGGGCAACGGCGCGCACCTGGGGTGTGTGGTCGGCTCGACGAGCTACAGCACCTGCGCGGCCTACGACAGCACGTTCGCGACGCTGCCGACCACGAGCAAGAACGCACTCAACCAGACCAGCAGCACGGGCTACG
>DASYGC010000738.1:0-1648 GCA_036000225.1 Ktedonobacterales bacterium
GGCCTACCACTGGCGCTGCGCCGCCGCGTGTTGCGGCGCGCGGCGTATCTCCTCCAGGGTGACGAACCCGCCCTGGAGGCGCGTCACATCGCGCTGCTGGAGCTTCTGATCGCCGCGCCCACGCCAGCACATGCGGTCCACCTGCCAGGAGAAGTGTATGCCACCCTTGACGCTCGCGGTAAGCTGGTCATGCGGCGATCCATCCTGGCCCGTCTCGATCCGACCACCACGCCACCCGCGCCACCCGAGGCGCTGTCGGTACCGCTCCCGGTACCCGGTCGTGCGGTGTTACCCGGCAGTGGCTGGCAGGTGCGCGCCATGTTGCTCGATCCAGCGGCCGGCGCCTCCCCGCCGGGCACCGAGCACCCCGCCCCGGGAGCGAGCGGTGCTGGCAGAGGATTGCGCCCGGCCGCCGGCACGGCCGCCGACGCCGGGCAGGCGCAGCTGCGCGCCTATCTCGATGCCGATGCCGCGGGTACCTCGCTCACCGTGCGCGCCTGGCGCCCCGGCGACCGCTTCCGCCCGCTGGGCATGACCGGCGAGAAAAAGGTGCAGGACTATTTCGTCGATGCCCGCGTACCGCGCGCCGAGCGTGCGAGCATCCCACTGGTCTGGGGGCCCACCCATCTGCTCTGGATCGCCGGTCACCGGCTCGACGATCGCGTGAAGCTCACCGCGGCGACACGACGGGTGCTGGCGTTGCGTCTGGAGCCAGCGCACCTGCTTGAATCTTCGCCTGATTTGTTGACTGAAGTGGTTGAACCTTAAGCAGAAAGGCGCCAATGACCCATGCATGATGACATCGAGCAGATCTTGATTTCCGGAGACCAGTTGCGCGCGCGCACGGTCGAGCTGGCTCGCGACATCACCGCCTACTACCAGGGCCGTAGTCTGCTGCTGGTGGGCATCCTCAAGGGCGCGGTCATGTTCCTGGTCGATCTGGCGCGCGCGCTCGATCTGCCGGTTGAGATCGACTTTATGGCGATCAGCAGCTATGGCAACAGCACCGAGTCCAGCGGTGTCGTGCGCATTCTCAAAGATCTGGATGAACCCATCGAGAATAAGGACGTGTTGATCGTCGAGGACATCATTGATAGCGGACTGACCTTACAGTATTTGCTCGACATCTTGCAAAAGCGCCATCCGCTCAGCCTGCGCGTGTGCGCGCTGCTGGATAAAGAAAAGCCGCGCGCCAAAGTGCTCGACCCCCAGTACGTCGGTTTCCACATCCCTGACCGGTTCGTGGTCGGCTATGGCCTCGACTATGCGCAGATCTATCGCAACCTGCCCTACATCGGCGTGCTCAAAGAATCCGTCTACACCTTGCCCGAATCGAGCCAGGCCCGCGAGTTGGAGTGACGCCACCTGCCCGTGATAACTGTCGCACAGCAAACCCTTAGCACCGCCTAAGCAGCGCCTAATCTCCCCGGAGTATGGTCTGAACGAGGCGGCCCTCAGTTTGCGGGCGCCACCATTGCTGATGCGCTTACAGTGAGGTCTCTAACTCATGAAACGCCTGTTCTCACGCGGCACCGCGCGTGCCTGGATCATTGCGGGCATTGTCGCCGCTGTGCTCGTCCTCGGCGCCGGTGGCGTCTATGCCTACACCCAGTTCGTCGCGCCTCGCCTCGCGCAGGGCGCCTACGGT
>DASYGC010000739.1:0-20278 GCA_036000225.1 Ktedonobacterales bacterium
GCCGTGGGCGACGCAGCGGTGGATGATCGCGCCGGCCAGTTCTTCGGCGCGCGCCTCCGCGCCGTCATCGCGCGCGTCGTAGAGCACCAGCGGATGCAGGTTGCCATCGCCGGCGTGGAAGACATTGGCCACGCGCAGGCCGTATTGCGCGCTCAGTTCGGCGATCTCGCGCAGCACCTCGGGCAGGGCGGTGCGCGGGATCACACCATCCTGCACGATATAATCCGGGCTGATGCGCCCCATCGCGGCGAAGGCCGCCTTGCGCCCGCGCCACATCAGCAGCCGCTCCGCATCGTCGCGCGCCAGCCGCTGCTCCCAGGCGCCCGCGCGCTGGCAGATGTCCTCAACCTGCGCCTGCTGTGCCTCGACCTCGGCGCGCGGGCCGTCCAGTTCCACCAGCAGGATGGCGCCGGCATCCAGCGGATAGCCGGCGTGCACCGCCGCCTCGGCGGCCTGGATGGCCAGGCTGTCCATCATCTCGACGGCGGCGGGCACGATGCCGGCGGCGATGATACCCGAAACCGCCTCGCCCGCGGCGTCGGTGTGGTGGAAGGCCACCAGGGTGGTGCTGACGGCCTCGGCCTTGCGCACGATGCGCACCGTGATTTCGGTGGCAATGGCCAGCGTGCCCTCCGAGCCGACGATAATGCCGGTCAGATCGTAGCCGGGCGCGTCGAGCGTGGGCGCGCCGACCTCGACCAGTTCGCCATCGGGCAGCACAACGCGCATACCCAGCACATGGTTGACGGTGAAGCCGTACTTCAAGCAGTGGGCGCCTCCCGAGTTTTCCGCGATGTTGCCGCCGATCGAGCAGACCTGCTGGCTGGAGGGATCGGGGGCGTAGAAGTACCCATCGGGCGCCACGCGCTGGGTGATCCACAGGTTGAGCACGCCCGGCTGCACCACCACGCGCTGATTG
This sequence comes from Ktedonobacterales bacterium, assembly GCA_036000225.1. Lineage (GTDB taxonomy): Bacteria > Chloroflexota > Ktedonobacteria > Ktedonobacterales > JADMIN01 > DASYGC01. Next base: position 920 of record DASYGC010000739.1, read on the forward strand.
GGCAGATCCACCGCCAGGATCTGGCGCATGCGCGAGAGCGCGATAACGATGCCACCAGCCGCGGGCAACGCGCCGCCCGAAAGGCCCGTGCCGGAGCCGCGCGGCACGAAGGGAATGCCCTCGCGGACGCAGACGCGCACGATGGCCTGGACCTGCGCGGTGGTCGTGGGCAGCACCACCAACGCCGGCACCTGGTGGTAGCTCGTCAAGCCGTCGCTCTCGTAGGTGCGCAACTGCTCGTGGCGGCTGATGATCCCGGCGGGACCCAGCAGGCTGGTCAGCTCCGTGACGAGGCGTGGATCGAGCATCGGTGCCTCCTACCAGCGTCCAAACGATGCGCCGAACGCTCGTGCCTGGCGCGCGCAATCCGGCTCGTGCTCACGCAGGCCGAAGCGCGGTCGCCTGTGCCGCATTATCGCACGAGCACGGCATGCGCGCACGATGGTGCGATGGCGTTCAAAGAGCGTTGCCGATGGGGCTTGCGGCGAGCCGCGAGCGTGGGTGGTGGGGACAACACGGGCGTCCACCGGACGCCGCTACGAAGTTCGCGGGTGAATCCCCATGTTGCAAAGAAATGGCGAGGTGTGCGCCAGTGGCGGGCAGGGGGTGGTCCATTTGGTAGATGCGAGATTGGTGCGTAAGCCGGGCCTCGCGATGCGCTTGGGCGCGGATTGGGGAGAAACGGAGTCGCATGCTGCTGGTTGCCGTGGCCGTAGCGCGCGCCATAAGATGGGGCGGGCATGCCTTGTCCACAACACGTGCCGATCGCGGTTCACCGCCACGAGTGATCGTGCATACCGGTTCACATGAGAGAAAGGACGATACCCCTGTGACCACACCGCCAGCGTCTAGCAAGATCGCCGGTCTGGAGATCTTCGCTCCGATTCCACCCGAGTACGCCGCGATCCTGACCCCCGAAGCCATGGGCTTCGTCGCGCTGCTGGCCCAGCGCTTTGGTGACACTCGCTCTTTCCTGATGGGCCGGCGCGCCGAGCGCCAGGCCGAGTGGGACGCCGGAAAGCTGCCGGACTTCCTGCCCGAGACGGCTGAGGTGCGCGCGCGTGAGTGGACCATCGCGCCACTGCCCGCCGATCTACTGGATCGCCGCGTCGAGATCACGGGGCCGGCCGAACGCAAGATGATCATCAACGCGCTCAATTCGGGCGCCAAGGTTTTCATGGCCGATTTCGAGGACGCCCTGGCCCCGAGCTGGGACAACCTGATCCAGGGGCACATCAACCTGCGCGACGCCGTGCGCCGCACCATCACCTATACCAGCCCCGAAGGCAAGGCCTACGCGCTGAACGAGCGGACCGCCACGCTGCTGGTGCGCCCGCGCGGCTGGCATCTGCCGGAAAAGCATGTGAGCCTCAATGGCGTGCCGATCGCGGGCGGTCTCTTCGATTTCGGGCTGTACTGCTTCCACAACGCGCGCGAGCTGCTGGCGCGCGGCACGGGACCGTATTTCTATCTGCCCAAGACGCAGAGTCACCTCGAGGCGCGGTTGTGGAACGATGTATTCACGCTGGCTGAGGAGCAGCTCGGTATCCCTCACGGGACGATCAAGGCGACGGTGCTGATCGAAACGCTGCCGGCGGCCTTCGAGATGGACGAAATCCTCTACGAACTGCGCGACCACTCGGCGGGGCTGAACTGTGGGCGCTGGGACTACATCTTCAGCACGATCAAGACGCGGCGTAACGATGCCAGCTTCGATCTGCCCGACCGCGCGCTGGTGACGATGACAACGCACTTTATGCGCTCGTATTCACTGCTGTGCATCCAGACCTGCCACCGGCGCAACGCGCACGCGATGGGGGGTATGTCGGCCTACATTCCCGTCAAGGGTGACGAAGCCGCCAACGAGCGGGCGTTCGCTCAGGTGCGCATTGACAAAGAGCGGGAGGCGCGCGACGGTCACGATGGCACGTGGGTGGCGCACCCAGGGCTGGTGCCAGTGGCGCTGGCGGTCTTCGACGCCGAGATGCCTCAGCCCAACCAGATCGAGCGCAAACGCGAGGATGTGCACATGACGGCGGCCGACCTGCTGGCTGTGCCGGAGGGGCCGATCACGGAGGCGGGGCTGCGCACGAATGTGAGCGTGGGGGTGCAATACCTCGAAGCCTGGCTGGGTGGGCTGGCAGCGGTGCCGCTGAACAATCTGATGGAAGACGCCGCGACAGCGGAGATCTCGCGGGCGCAGATCTGGTTGTGGATCAACCGCGCCAACGGCACGCTGACCGATGGGCGCAAGGTGACGGTGGAGTTGTTCCGTCAGGTGCTGGCCGAAGAACTGGATACGCTCAAGGCGGGACTGGGCGAGGCGGCGTATGACGCGCGCCACTTCGCGCGCGCGCGGGAGATCTTCGACCGGCTCATCACCGCCGATCAACTCATGCCGTTCCTGACATTGCCCGCGTACGAGTACCTGGCCTGACCCCCGCTCTACCCTGGCGCGGGTCGGTTGTGCCATCCGCCATAACGAGGCTCCCGCTGGCCGCGCCGGCGCGGCCAGCGGTGGGGTGGGCGCGTGGTGCGTATCTCATGCCAGGCGCGAGGTATCGTCGCCCTGCTCGCCAGACGCGAGAATGGCGAGGTGCTCTACCAGCGCCCCGCGTTGGCTGACGGGGTCGGCGACCATGCCGTCCCTGGGGAGCTCGGAGTGTGGCTCGTCCGCCAGCCGTTTGATGGTATAGCCCACACCGGGGACCGTGAGGATGAGCCGCGGTTTGCTGGCATCACGCTCGATCTTCTCGCGCAAGTGACGAATGTGCGCCTTGATGAGATAGGTATCGCCAGACTCACCGTAGCCCCACACATGGCTGACAATCTGGCCCAAGGTACAGACATCGTTGGCATTCGCCGCGAGAATGTGCAGGATCTTGCTCTCGGTGGGGGTCAGGCGGGCGACCTTGCCATAGGCGGTCACCTCATGACGCAAGGTATCAACCTGGAGTGGCCCTACGGTGAGTATGGTCGAAGGATGGCGTTCCAGGGTAGTGCGCACGCGGCGGCTCATGGCCTTGATGTGCGCGAGCAACTGCGTGGGCAGGAAGGGCTTGGGGAGAAAGTCGTCGGCACCCGACTCCAGACACTTGACCTCGGCCTGGATGTCGTGCTCGGGCGCGAGGACGAGGACGAGCGCATCGTGCGCGCCGCGCAGTTCCCGGCACAACGCCAGGGCATCCACGTCTTTGATCGAGGGATCGACAATGACCAGGTCGGGCTGGTGCTCCATCCACAAATTTCTGGCGCGCTGTCCGGTATACGCATAGCGCACTTCATAGCCGCGGGACTTCAGCCAGGTCGTGAGCATCTCCACCATGTCACGATCACTATCAACCAATAAGAGCTTCATAGGGGTCTCCTACTGCGATCGCTCGCGCACTGGGTTGTCGTGCGTACCCAGCGACTCCTTGCATCCCAACTTCGCGTCAATGGTCGTCGCCGTTCGTCGCCACGGCAGCGCGCACCGGGCCGCTGGCGACATTCGCGCACCGCAATCCGGGTCGTGCGCCACACTCGAGAGTCTCAGAGAAGGGAGTTGGCTTCTCTGGTGTTCAGCACTGAATAGGCATAAGCACAAACGTGGCCAACATCATTCAGGACATCATCATATCAGGCATATTGCTCATGCAGGCAATTTGCTCATGCCCGCTCGGGAATATATCCCGACACGTTGTAGGCAATCCGTCATGCTAGGCGGACGGTCAGGCACCACCACGACCCTTGAGCACGACGGGTATGGTCAGCAGCAGGAGCTTGATATCATACAGCAAGGACTGGCTGCGCAGATATGCGATGTCCTGCTCGACCATCTCGTGGAATGGTACCCGCCCACGGCCGTACACCTGCCAGGGACCGGTCAGTCCGGGGGGTCCGGCGAGCCGCAAACGGTCGTGCGGAGTATACAGGGCTACCTCGTAGGGAATGGGAGGGCGCGGACCGACCAGGCTCATGTGTCCCCGCAGCACATTCCACAGCTGCGGCAACTCATCAAGGCTCGTCTTGCGCAACAGCCGGCCGACGCGTGTGATGCGGGGATCGGCACCGAGCTTGAAAGGCATGCTGGCATCCGCCGCGTTGAGCACCGCACCGCGCATGAATCGCGTATACGCCGCCTGATGGCTCGATTCACCACAATTGTGGTACATCGACCGGAATTTCAACATCGGGAACTCGACGCCATTTCTGCCCACGCGCCGCTGCCGGAAAATCGCCGGACCTGGTGAGTCCAGCCGGATCGCCAGCGCCGCAATTGCCATCACCACGCTGAGCGGCGCCAGCGCGCACGCTACCAGCGCAAGGTCGAGCAGACGCTTCGCACGCAGGTAGCGGGGATCATAGCCTATCTGGCCGGTGCCGAGCCGGTAAGGTGCTGGCTCGTGTGGGATCGCGGAACGACTGACGATCATCGGTAGTGCTCCCTCCGACTGGCAAGCGAGCGGTTCGCGAAGTGATGAACGGGCCTGCCCTTCTCCTGATAGTGTGGAAGAGGCCGGTGTACGCGCGGTGCAGGATTCCTGGTAGATTCGGCGGCAATATGCCTCGCGGAGTAGTCATCTCGTCGCGCCCCTTCAGCTCGCTGGCAACCGGCTCGGTCGCACCCATCTCAGGCCGACTTCCGGCCGGTTGCCGCTGGTAGGCGTTCCTGCACCCGCGGCGTGAACGGTCCGGCGTTATGCACCGATTGCATACAGACACGGTGACGACGTGAATACATCACCAAGCTACCCTTAAACTATGCCCTGGAGCACGTGCCGCCACGCAGGGCGCGCGGGAAAGGCGAGAGGAGTTGCGTCCCATGAGCGATCTGCGCTTCGCGGTCATTGGCTGGGGCTACTGGGGGCCCAAAATCGCGCGGAATCTCGATACGCTGCCAGGCGCTCAGGTGACGATGGTGGCCGACATGGACCCGCTGCGCCTCGTCCTGCTGCGGCAGGAGCGCAAGTGGAGCACCACGACGCGCCCCGCCGACGTCTTTGCCGCGGATGTTGATGGGGTGGTAATAGCAACTCCGGTACGCACGCACTACGCGCTGGCGCGCGACGCGCTGCTCAACGGCAAGCATGTGCTGGTGGAAAAGCCGCTCACCACCAGTGTCGCCGAGGCGGAAGACCTGATCGCGCTGGCCCGCCAGATGCGGCGCACGCTGATGGTGGGGCACACCTTCGAGTATTCACCGGCGGTGGGCGAACTGCGCAAGCTGATCGCGGCGGGTGAGTTGGGACGCATCTATTGCATCGAAACCGAGCGCCTGAATCTTGGCCTGTTTCGCAGCGACATCGACGTCATCTGGGATCTCGCGCCACACGATGTCTCGATTCTGCTCTACCTGCTCGGCACCGCTCCGGCGGAGATCCGGGCGCAGGCTTGTGCCCATCTGCGCGCCAACATTTACGATGTCGCCCACCTCGACCTCGGGTTCCCCGAGGGAATGACCGCTCACATCCACGTGAGTTGGCTACATCCGTGTAAGGTGCGCCGGGTGACCGTCATGGGCGACGCCCGCATGGCCGTTTATGACGACACGAATCCCGCGGAAATGCTCAAGATATTTAACAAGGGGGCAGACATTGGCGCCGACCCCGAGGTCTCGTATCGCTTCGGCGCGATCACGATTCCGCACATCGAGTGGATTGAGCCACTCCGTCTGGAATGCGAGGACTTCGCCAACGCCATCCGCACTGATGCGGCGCCACGCGCCAGTGGGCAGGCCGGTCTGGAGGTCGTCAAGGTGCTGGCCGCGGCACAGGCATCGCTGCGCCGGCCCGTCACGTCGTCAATGCTCGCACCGGCCTGACGCGATGAGCTACACGACAGGCGTCGCGCACGATGCCACCACACCCAACAACGTCCGGTCGTCTGAGACCGTGGCCAGCCGGGCATGGTTCGACCTGCTGCGGCGGCGTTACGGCTACGAGGACACCACACTGACCACCGTGGGCGCCGATCAGCAGGTGAGCGGAACCCTTCCGCTGTGCACGGTCAACAGCCCGCTGACGGGCCGGCGTCTGGTGTCGCTGCCCTTCACGGATGTCTGCCCGCTGCTGACCGTGGATGAAGCGAGCGCGCACCAGCTGCTCGATCGAGCGGTGACGCTGGCGCAGGCGCGGCACGTGCGCTATCTGGAGCTGCGCACGGGAAGCAATGCGGTGCTGGCCGCGCGAGACGACTTCGCGGCGAGCAATCTCTATGTGCGCTCCGCTGTCCCGCTCACCCGCGAGACGGAGACCCTCTTCGCGGAGCTGCGTAAATCGGTGCGCCAGCAGGTGCGCAAGGCGCAAAGGTGTGGGGTGACGGTCCGCTTCGCCCAGACGCGTGATGATATCGCGCTCTATCACCGGCTGCACCTGCGCACCCGCAGCCGCAAACATGGTATGCCGGCACAGTCGCGGCGGTTCTTTCTGGACCTGTGGGACACCTTCGCGCCCGCTGGCATGCTGCACCTGTTGCTCGCCGCATACGAAGGTCAGCCCATCGCGGGGATGATCTTGGTCGGCGAGGGGGATACGATCCGCTATGCGTATGGCGCATCGGACGAACGCGCGCTGCATCTAGCGCCCAATCATCTGCTGCTGTGGGCGGCGCTGTGCTGGGCTGGTAAGCGGGGCTTCTCGTCGCTCGATATGGGCCGCACCGCGCTTGCCAATGCGGGGTTGATCGAATTCAAGCGCGGCTGGGGCGCCCTGGAGGAGCCGCTGCCCTACTACTACTATCCCCAGGTCGCCGGTCTGGCGGCCACGTCCGAGCAGAGTAAGACCTATCACCTCCTCACTGCCTGCTGGAAGCGCCTACCGCTGGCGGTGGCGGCTCCACTGGGCGCGGCGCTGTACAAGCATCTGGGGTGAAAGGCTCATCGCTCATGGCACCTGTGCGCCCGGCAAATGCACCCGCGGGCCGTCGCCGGCCGCGGGGTGGCTTTCGCAACCTGCTGGTCCTGGCCGCGGTGGGCCTGGTCTGGGCGGCCTGCGCGGGGCCACCACACGCCTCGAATGCCGGCATCACCCTGCTCGCTGGCACGCGGGTCTGGCGCGATGGCGTCTCATCGCTACTCTTTGGCACCAATGACACCTACGAGTGGTCGGCGCGCAATATCGAGAATCAGCCAGACATTCAGACCGCATTGCGCCACGCGGGCTTTTCTCTCGTGCGCACTTTCATCCCCGATCAGGCGAGCGACGCCACGATCGACACGCGGATGGCAACCATCGAGCGCATTGGCGCGCAGTGTCTGGCCGTCATCACCAACATCCAGGATGCCACGTTCAACCAGCATCTGGTGCGCGCGCTGGGCAACCGCTGCGCGCTCTATGAGTTCGGCAACGAGCCAGATCTCAACGGGATCGCCAGCGCGGACTATCTGCGCGCCTGGAATACGACCATCCCCCTGCTGCGGCACATCAACCCGCGCGCGCGGTTCATCGGCCCAGTGACTTCGACCGATCAGGGCGCCAATGGCTACCTGCTGGATTTTCTGCGAGGCGTCAAGTCTTCGGGAGTGCTGCCGGACGCGGTGAGTTTCCACTGGTATCCGTGCGATCACGATACGGAATCCGCCTGTCTGGCGAAGGCCAGCAGCTATGAGACGGTCGCGCGGGGCGTGCGACAGACGGTGCGTCAAGTACTCGGCAAGGATCTGCCCGTGGGCATCACCGAGTGGAACTACGATCCTGGCAATCCGCCGCCAGCTTATGGCGAAAGCGCCGACTTCATCACGCGCTTTACCAGCGCGGCGATCCAGTCCATGGCGCGGGCGGGCGTCGCATTCGCCTGCCAGTTCGACGCCGCGAGCTATAGCGGTTATGGGCGACTGGACCTATTTAATGTCGAGACCAATCAGCCGAAGCCGCAATTTGCCACACTCGCCGCGCTGATCGCGCACTACCGCACAGCGTCCACCCCAACGACGGCGGCAACTGCCAGTCCTTCCCGCACGCCAGCGGCCGGCGCGCTGCTCTCACGCGGCAAGCCAGTATACTGCTCGCCCAACAACAGCGGGCCCCAGGGTCCTGGGGCGGTCGTGGATGGGCGGTTTGGCAATTGGGCCTTCTGGCAGCTCGCCACCGCGGCGCTGCCCGGATGGTGCGCGCTGCATGTCGGCGTGGGCGCTTCACAGGTGGTGCTCGCCTGGTTTAGCGACTACAACACCGACTATCTCGACGACGCGGGTCTGAGCCCACAGAGCTATTCGATTGCCGTCTCCGCCGACAGTACCAACGGCGCCGATGGCACCTGGCACACGCTGGTGACAGTGACGGACAATCAGGCGCGGGCCCGCGAGCATACGCTGCCGTTCGCCGGCATGAGCTGGGTGAAGCTGACGATCGCCGCCGGCCAGCCGCATGCCACTCAACCCTACATCCGCATCGACGAGATCGAGGTGTACGATGCCGCGGCTCTGGCACAGGCCAGTTACATCTTCTCCGGCGACTCGATAACCGCGATGGCCTATGACCGGGCCACCGGGCATCTGCCAGCGTTCGCCGATCTCGTCCAGACGTGTTTGCCAGGACATAGCGCGCTCACGCTCGACGCCGGACTGAGCGGCTGGGATAGCACGGGCGCCGCGCAGCAGATGCCGACATGGCTCGCGCTGAGCCCTGATGTACAGTACTGGCTGCTCGGCTGGGGCTCCAACGATGCCCTCAACGATGTCGCGCCCGCGACGTTCCGCGCCAACCTGCAGCTGATGGTGGGGGCGATCATCCAGGCGCATCGCATTCCCATCCTGGCGCGCATCCCCTTCTCGACGTTTGCGGGGCACCCGGGTCTCGACGCCGAAATCCAGTCCTTGAACGCGGTTATCGACGAGGTGACCCGCGCGAACCAGCTGCTGCCGGGTCCCGACCTGTATGCGCTGTTCCGCGACCATCCCGCGTATCTGCTGGGCGATGGGCTGCACCCCAGCGATGCGGGCGCAAGCGCGATGAACGCGGCGTGGTTCAAGGTGCTCGCGCCCACGCTGACCCAGATGCCGGGTGCGCCGGCCGCGGCTGGGACGTGTGCGGGCTAGCGCGGCGTGCCCAAGCGATCACCCATGTCGCCGGTCTCGATCACCCGCAGGAAGAAATCCTGCACCGTCACTGAGTCGATGTCGCCGGTGATGGCCAGCGCGGCGCGGGCCTGGTCGGGCCAGCAACCAAAGCGAACGAGCGGCGCTTCAAGTGTCTCGATCTGCCGCACCAGGGCGCCTCGGCGACTGATCCGCTCGTCACGTGTCGCGCCGAGTCCGTCCGACAGATCGAGGTAGAGCGCGTAGTCGTTGGCCTCGACACGCGGCGCGCGGCACGCGGGATAACCCTGCTCGCGCAAGAAAGCTACCACCTCATCCGGCGTTTCGGGCGTCAGCCCCAGGCACGGGCAGCGCGCGGCGCTCACTGTGAAGGATTGTGCCCGTACGACCGCGTCAGGTCCGTACCATGGGATGGCCGGCTGATCTTCCACAACTAGGTGGCGCACGAGTATGGTGGCATGCGCCGAACATGACGCCTCCACCTGCCACTGGCGGGGGCCCAGCGGCAACAGCCGCAGCGCGAATTGGCAGCGATCGCGCCACCACTGAGCCACCTCCGCGAGCTGAGCCAGCCACACGCGCAACGGCTGTTGCCGCGCGCTGGCCAGCAGGCATTCGAGCGCGGGCAGGCACAGCAGGCCACGTTCGGGGTGCAGATTGAGCACATACAAGCCACCCAGCTCGTAGGTCCGCTCCAGCATCTGGCGCCAGATGGCCCCGATACACCGCACGTTCGTGATGCGCAGGCGGTCATACAGCATCTCATCGTCGGGGATGCTCGTCGGCAGGCGCAGCAGCGTACCCTCGAAATGCGGGCGCAGGGTGTAGTCCGTACACGCGATCGCCTGAAACAATTCGAGCGATTTGGTATAGCCACTGCGCAGTCCGCGGGGCAGTCGCGTCAGGTCAATCACCGGATAGTGGACCGCCTCATTGCTGTCGTAGAGCATCCCTAGTTTGGCGAACACCACCACGGAGTCGTTGGTCCAGCCCAGGTATGGATTGCGAAACCCCGCGTAGGCGATGTGGGAGCGCTGAAAAATGGCTGCGGCCTGTTTGGTTTGCTCGTACTGCCGAGTCTGGCTCAGCGCGCGATAGTCATTGTGGACGTAGCCATGGATGCCAAACTCCGCGCCACCGCGGGCGATGTCCGCGATCAGGTCGGGATGGCGGGCCAGCACGACGGCGGGGATGAAGAAGGTTGGCGCGCTGCCCGCGCGCTGGACCGCGCGCACGATCGCGAGCAGGTCGGCGCGTGTCCGGCGGTCGGAGAAGCCGAACCGCGCGAAGACAGTCCAGAGCCTTCTGGCGAAGTTGCGTAGACCTTTGGTCTTGATCGAAAAGGCGACCAGATTCATGACGGTGCTTTCCTCAGTCGCATCGCGCGCATCGCGCCGCGCGTGTCGATCTCGCACGCGCGCTGGCAGGCCGCGCACCACCCGGAAAGTATGCCATCGCGCGGATGGACGCGCACGAGCTGGCGCGCGCACCGGCAGACGTAGCCATGCGCGCGCGCGGGATTCCCATAGACCAGCGCATGGGGCGCGACGTCGCGCGTGACGACCGACCCGGCGCCCACCAGCGCGAACGCGCCGATGGTGACGCCACAGCGAATCACCGCTGCCGCGCCCAATGACGCACCATAACATACCAGCGTCGGCGTGATCTCCCAATCGCTGGCTTCTTTGCGCCGGTCATTGGAGGTAATCGCGCGGGGCAACAGGTCGTTCGTAAAGCACACGTGCGGCCCCACGAACACGCCATCCTCCAGCGTCACCCCTTCAAAGATCGAGACATAATTCTGAATCTTGACGCGGGCGCCAATGCGTACGCGCGTGTCGATGTAGACGCCTTGCCCGATGGTGCACTGCTCCCCGATCTGGGCCAGCTCGCGGACCTGCGCCTGGCGCCAGATGCGCGTGCCCGCACCCACCCGCGCCAGGGGCGATACCTCGGCTGATGGATGCGCCATATACGCTGGTTCCGTCATCTCCTCACCTCCAGCGGGCGGGTTCTGTCCCCCTGATTCGCGTATTGCCAGGGACACCGTGTTCGGTCATCGCCGCGTGGTTTGTGTGGGAACACGCGCCGCGGGCGTGCCGCCCGCGGCTGTCGCGGGAACGAGCGACGCCAACAGCGCCTGATACTTCTGGCGTTCGGCCTCCCACTGGTAGGGCGTGTAATCTTCGGTGGCGCACGCGATCATCGTAGCCTGCTTTTCTGGATGCCGATAGAGATCGACAATGGCGTCGGCGAAGGCGTCGGGGCTGGTGGGGTCGCAAAGCACGATCGATTCGGGTCGGAACAGCGAGCGAATGGCGACGGTATCCGAGGCGATGATTGGGCGGCGCATCCACGCCAGCTCATAGGCCTTGGTCGGCAGCACCAGATCGGCGAAGCCATCGCGCCGGTACGGGATGATGCCGATATCGCCGCTGACGATGAAGTCCACCAGGGTATCGGAAGGACACGGTTCGAGAAAGATGACCCGCTCGGCGATGTCCAGTTCAGCGGCCAGTCGTTTCAGGTGAGGCAACTCTTCGCCGTGCCCCATGATCCTCAGCTGCACGTGTGGCACGTGCCGCTGGGCCAGGGCAACTGCGCGCACGGCGGTATCCACTCCGTTGCGCGCGGCGACCGTGCCGTAGTACATGACGACGAACGCTCGCTCGCCCGCGGTGGCCAGCGCTGGCGGGGGACAGCGGCGTGCCGCGGGAAACAGCCGGGGGTCGGCGCTATTGATGACGAGCGACAGCTTGGCGGGAGGCACATGGCGCCGGACCAGGCACGCTTCGAAGGGCCAGCCGACGGTGATCACATGATCGGAGAAGGCGACGGAGACACGTTCCTGCCAGATGGCCAGGCGCTCCAGCAGCGCACGGGTGCGGCCCCGGGCCTTGGCCGCCATCAACTCGGGACAGACGTCTTCGACATCGAGCACGATCTTCGCGCCCGCGAGCTTGGGCAGCAGCGCGCAGAACACCAGGAAATCCGGCATATTATGGATGACCACGATGTCATAGGCGCGTTGGGCCTGCTGCCACGAGAGCAGGGCGCCCGCCAGCATGCCAAACCACAGCCAGCTGAGCAGGGTCTCGAGCAGTGGCATGCCGAAACGCCGCCGCAGCGGCAGCCGGTGAACCACCACGCCGTCACAGAGCGCATGCGGCGCCTCGCTCCGCGCGCGCAGGCAGATGATGTGCATCTCATGCCCGGCATCCGCCGCGGCTTCAGCCATCCGCCGCACCCGAATATCGAACGGGTAGTAATCGAAGGCAACCGCGACAATGCGCAGGCGCGACATCAGCAGGTCCTTTCTACTCCCCCGTTACTCCGCCGAGAGCGTGCGGCTGGTGCGTACCCAGGTCGCCGTATGTTTGCGGCTGCGACTCAGCACAAAGTAGATCCACAACTTGCGCGCCGCGAAGCGCGGGGCATGCGGCAGTGCCCGATACACCGCGAGCGGCGGTCGCAGCAGATAGAAGACCGATCCGACATAGCCCAGCAGCACGCCAACCAGGAGGGCGCCGAGCAGCACGGCGAGGGGAGAGCGCAGCAGCAGGCCCAGCGTCAGCCCCAGCGCGCAGGCGCACGCGAGCACGGAGAGGGGCGGCGTGAGGAACTCGGCCAGGGCATCTAGCCGCATCCAGTCGCGCTGGCGCACGCCATCGGCGAGCAACTGCCTGGCGACGCGCCACTGCCACGCGCGTTGGCCCGCCTCGCGCGACTCCCAGCGGATGTCCTGCGTGCGGAGTTGCCTGAAGGTTGTGGGCATGAGCGAGCGGACAACGGCTTGCGGCACATAGCGCACGCACACGCCGTGCGCGACGAGGGTAAGATAGTACTGATAGTCTTCCGCCAGGCCAAACGCGCGCCAGGGATAGCGCCGCAGCAGCGCGGCGGTCAAGCACATGCCATTGCCCGTCAGCGTGGAGGACCCCCCGAGCGCGTTGCGTCCCAGAGGACGCACGTGGTTCACCAGCGTCAGCGCGATCCAGCGTAGGGCGGTGCTGGCGGAATCGCCGACATTGAGCACGGTGTTTTTGCCCTGTAGCGCCTGCGCGCCGCCGGCCAGCGCGCGGGCCATCGCCGTCAGAAAGCGCGGATCGACCACGGCGTCGGCATCGATGACCACGTAGGCATCGAAGGTCGCGGCCTCCGCGGTGAGGCGTTCGAGCATCCATGCCAGCGCATAGCCTTTACCGCGTTCGGCCAGATTCACGCGCTCGTACACGCGCACGCCCGCTATCCCGCGCGCGAGCGCGGCGGTGTGGTCGGCGCAGTTGTCGGCGATCACACAGATGGCATAGTCCTCACGTGGATAGTCGAGGCGGCCCAGACTCTCCAGCAGCCCGCCCAGCACACGCTCTTCATCGTGGGCGGGAACCAGCACCGCGAACCGGTAGCGCGCCGTTGCACGAGCGGTCACGTGGGCCGACGGGGCGTCGCGCCGGCGCGACGCCACGATGGCGCCAGTGGTCAGCAACGCGAGATAGAGCAGCGGCAGGCCGACCCACACCTCCGCGGCTAGCAGCAGCCAGCGCAGCACCGCGAGCACGTTCATGCCGGCCTCCCGTTCAGCCGCAGCTCGTCCACCGCCTGGACCAATCGCGCGCCACAGGAGTCCCAGCTATAGCGCTCCTCCACCAGCGTCCGGCCCGCGTCGCCCAATGTGGCGCGCCGCCGCGAGTCGCGCAGCAGACCCACCACCGCGCGCGCGAGGGCTTCTGGCGCATCCGCGATCAGCAGATGCGTGTCGGGAACGACATCCAATCCCTCGCAGCCAAGGCTGGTCGAGACGACGGCCTTGCGCATCGCCAGCGCATCGAGGATCTTGAGTCGCGTGCCTCCGCCGATCAGCATGGGCGCGACGGCAACCGCACCGGCGGCAAGATAGGGCTGTGTCGCGGCGACGGAGCCGGTGACGCTGATGCCGGGCAGCCGCGCCAGGCGCCGCACCTCCGCCGGCGGATTGCGGCCCACGATCTGCCAGGTTGCCGCTGGCTCGGCCTGGCGGATTCGTGGCCAGCAGTGCCGCGCGAAGAAGAGCGCCGCCTGGATATTGGGGTAATAGTCGAGGGCGGCGGTAAACACCACACGCCCCGCTACCTCGGCCTCCGGGCCGCTACTTTGATAGGCGCATAGGTCTACCCCATTGGGCACGACGCGGATGGTGGTGTCCGGCAGCAGGCGTTGGAGCAGGACACGCTCGCGCTCGCTGGTCACAACCACCAGCGCGGCGCCCCGGCAGCGGCGCAGTTCGTGCGGCTTAAAGCGGCGGTACTCCAGCCAGTTGTACCCTCGCCGCAGCGGGTCTCGCTCCCGGATGTAGGACCGCCAGAGCAGTTCGTATTCGAGGTTGTGCTGATCGATCAGCGCGGGTAGGCCGGGCGGCAGACGATAGCCCGCCAGCATCGCGCTCTCGAAAAGCACGACATCGAAGGATCGCTGGGCCAGCGTGTCGTCTAGAGCGGCTTGCGCGGCGGGCCATTGCGCCGCCAGCAACTGATACGACTGCCCGGTGAGCAGGGCCCGCGCCTGCCCCAGGCGCTTGCGCGGACGTGTCTCGGACGGCAAAGAGACCAAACGTACGTCCGGTGTCAGGCGCCACGAGCCGTGCGCGTGGTCGCTCTCGGCGGCGGTGGAGTCAGCCGCATCCACCAGCGCGAGCAGCGTCACCGCATGCGCGCGCGCCAGCGCACGCAACAGGTAGTAATTACGCGTGCCGGCTCCCCACGTAGGAGAGGGCAGGTGGCGACACACCACGAGGATCTTCATTGACGGTCGTGTTTCCTTCCTGGTCCAGGTCACTGGGTGGGGCCGGCGCACGCACCAGTTGGGGGAGCTTGATCAAGATGCCCGCGAGCAGCCCGATGTAGATGATGTTGCGATAGAAGAAGAACTGATAGTCGCTGTAGGCGACGACTACCTCCATCACCATGGCGGCGACGACGAAGATGGCGAAGCGCTGCGCCAGCGGATCGGTCAGGTGGCGTGCCAGCAGACTGCCGCGCACGATGATCGAGCCGATCACATACCACAGCGCGGCGAATCCCAGTGGCCCCAGACGCATCCAGACCCAATAGATGTTGTTATGGGGGATGTAGAGGTAGTAGGGATCCAGCGCGAGAATGTTGGGCAGCACGATGGGCTGCAGGAAAGGCTTGCCGAAGCCATAGCCCAGCAGCGGGTTCTGCTGCTCGGTGTACTTCAGGTCGTAATTCTCGATGTAGCGATAGACATTCGAGGACAGGTCGCGCGCGTCCTGACTGCTGGGATGAATCACCGACAGGATGGCGTGCGCGGGCGCGCCAATCGTTCCGCCCGCGTTCGCGAAGGCCAGGACATAGGCCGCGCCCAGCACCGCGCAGACGATGCCGCCCGCGACGAGCCAGCGGCGCGCGCGTGGTCGGATGGCGACGACCAGGGCCCAGGCCACCGCGGCGCCCAGCAGGAAGGCGACATAATCCGCGCGGCGGTTGTTGGCGATCAGCGCGAGGAGCAGCAGAGGTAGGGCGACCAACACCACCACCAGTTGCGCGCGGTGCGCCTGATGCAGACAGAACAACACCAGCAGCACGAGGACCAGCACGAAGAAGTACGATTGTTCGTGCGCCAGGATCGCGTTCTGTCCCGCCACATGGCCATGTAGCGCGACGATCACCACGTAGATCCCCTGCAGGGCCTTGAACGCGGTGGCCAGGATGGTGATCCACAGAAAGGTCTGGATCTGCCGCAACTCGGTGACGAGGTTGTAGGCCAGCAGGTAGGACACAAAGAAGTACCAGAATGGCCTGACCTCCAGCACGATGATCCTGAAGGCGCCGCCGGTGGCCAGCCCATGCGCGACACCCAGCGCCACGCAGAGCAACAGCAAGACGAACGGCCACAGCAGCGCGCCGCCGCGCAGCGCCCACTCTCGCCGCGCGAAGCGCTGGCAGGCGCAGACGAGGAGGATGAAGAGGATGACGAAGCCAATCGGGCGCTCGGGCAGGCCTTGCAACTGGTTCGGCCAGCCGAAGACGTACAGGTGATCGGTGAAAATGGGTGTTGCCAGCGCGTCCTGCTCGATCAGCAGCGCGCAGCCCGCGACCAGGTAGAGCCCGGTCACTGGCCGCCAGATCACCGCCGCGGCCACTAGCACACACACTACGCCTACCAGCACCGTGCTGAAGCCGAACTGCCCGCCCGCCAGCACCAACAGCAAGGTCAGCGCGCTGGCGCCCGCCACCAACACGAGGAACAGTCCGTGCTCCAATGTCAGTCCTCCGGCGGGCACCAATGGCAGGCTACGTGGTCGTGGGGGCCGCGTGGCACCTGGCAGAGCGAACTGTTCGCGCGCCATCTCATCCTCCCCGACTCAGCAGGAGGATCGCGGCGAATATGCTTGCCACCATCAGCAGTCGCGTACGGACGGAATAGTGGCGCGCCCAGAGCCCGATGCCGACCAGCGCGACCAGCAGCACGGAGATCGTCAGCACAGCGTGTTCCCTCCCCCCAACGGCATGCGCAACAGCATGCGCTAGGGCGTTCGCTAGAGCATGCGCTGTAGCCAGCGCGGCAGATGGCTGCGCACCTGGTTGAGGACAATGCCCTCGACACGCAGACCGTCCAACGCGTCATGGGTCTGGGCGACCAGGAGGCTCGGCGTGACGCCGGCACGCACGACGAGCAGGAGGGCATCGACCACGCGCAGGGCGAGCGAGCCGTAGGCGGTGGCCGTGACGGAGGGCAGATCGACAATCAGTAGACTCTCCGCGCCGCCAAAGGTCTGTGTCAGACCCGCCTGGCGCAGCAGCCCGAGCAGGCGGATGGCATCATGGTCGCCCACGCCCGCCGGAACGACGGTCAGGTTGGAGTCCACCCGGTGGCAGATCGCTTCCAGCAAACATTCGTGACGCAGCCATTCGGCCAGGCCCGGAGTGGCGGATAGGCCAAAGTGCTTGTGCACGCAGGGGTGCGCCCAATTGCAATCGACCAGCACGACGGGCCTGCCGGCCTGCGTGGCGAGTGTGTCGCTCATCAAGAGCGCCAGCAGCGTTTTGCCCTCGCCGGCTACGGCGCTGGTGAACCCCAGGCTGCGAATCGAGTGTTTCTCGCCAAGGAAGGCCGACAAGCCGAGTTGGAGACACTGACTCTGTACCCGGTAGATATCTGGCGCGGCCGGCGCGGACACCGACCGCGGGCGACCCTGGCCAGATGTGGGGCGGGACGGTTTAGCGCGGGACGGACCAGCGGGTAGCGTGACCGGCGCTACGGCTGGCGGGGTGGTCAGGGTTTCGGTATCAGACATGCATGCCTCCAGAACTGCTCGTGGCCTCGCGATAGGCGACGGAACCGATGACGCGGCCAGCGCGGGGGGCGGCTCAGCGCACGCGCGCATCCGGACCGCTGATTCCCAGGAGCGGGCGGCCGTCGCGCTTGACGGTGAACGAACGCACCGCCACTGAGAGCGGCGCGAACGGAGTCGGTAGCCGGGGCACCTGGAGCACCACCGGTAGCGTGGTGAGCCCGCGCAGTTCGGCGGGGGTGTGGATGGTGGCATCCAGACGCAGGAGCAGTACGATGTAGGCAGCGCACGCCAGCAGGGCAATGCCCAGGCCGATGCCGCCACCCAGCAAGAATGATTTCACCCGCGAGTCGGGCAGGTTGGAGACTCTGGCGGGATCAACCGTCATGAAGAGTCCTTGATCGAGGCCGCCCGAACCGGTCGCGATCGCGGTGATCTCCTGCGTGATGGTGGTGACACTCGCCTGTTCGTTCATCAGCGTCGTCTGCGCCTGCTGGGCCTCGGCGACCAACAGGGCGTACTGCGGGTCCAACGACACGTTGAGGGGGGTGAGACCGGGGTGTGTCTGTACATACTGCGCGACGGCCTGAGTCGCTGATTGGGCATCGCGTTTGGCCTGCACGACATCCGCCTGATATGAGGCGAGCAGACGCTGACCTTCGGCGATCGAGAACTGATAGCTTTGCGTGCTGTAGTGCCGGGTGATGGCGTCCACCACGCGCTGGGCCAGGTGTGGATCGCGATTGGAATACGAGACGACGAGCAGGTTATAGCCCTGGTCGGTAATCTGGACCTGCTGCGAGACTTCTTTGTAGAGCGCATCGTCGCGGGTCTGCGCATTGGCGCGGGTACGGGCATCCAACATCGCGGCCAGATGGCTGTCGCTGGCCACCGCCAGCGCGAAGGAGCGCGTCTGCAGCAACTCCGTCAGAGCGGTCGCCTGGGTCGAGGCGGGTGACGCGTTCAGATCAGATTCGGGACCGGTGGCGCCAATGATCTCATAGCGGCGCAAGGCCCAGAGCGTCGCACTCGCTTGATAGGTGCGCGGCAGCAGGAACACCACCAGCAGGCCGAGCAACGGCGGCAGGAGCAGCAGCAGCAACAGTTTGCGAGGATGGCCAAATACGACTTCGAGCACACGCCGCATCTTCGGACCTCCGCTTTCGTGACCGACTTGAGGCAAGGATACCTGCTGGTGGCAGCGACGATGGTGTTTCTCCACGTTTAGACCCAGTGCCGAGGGGGAACTCCGGGTGCATGTCCTCGCACGCGGGGCACACACCGCGCAGGCGCGTGCGCGCGGCATCTGTCTCTATACCGGACCGACGGCGCGGCACTCGTTCGCAACCGGCGCGAACATCCGCCAACCACTGTGGTTGACCTACCCTTAGCAGAGGAAGCGATGCCACGCGTGACGGGGTTCAGCGCAGCCAGGGGAGTGCTCACATGCAGGTGTTGCGCCGCGTGGTGAACAATACCGCCATATCGTTGGTGGGGCAGGCCATCACCTGGACTGCGACGCTGCTGCTCACGGCCGCGTATGGACGCTTCCTGGGTGATGTCAAGTTTGGCGAGTTGTATCTGGCGATCACCTTTGTCGGGGTGATCGGGTTTCCGATCGAGTTTAGCTTCAATCAGCAACTGGTGCGCGAGGTGGCGCAAGATCCAACCCGGGCGCCCAACTGGGCCACCAACACGCTGCTGATCAAGTGCGCGCTGTGGAGCGTGCTCTATGGCGTCTTCCTCGCGCTCAGCTGGCTGCTGGGCTATAGCGGCGAGGAGCGTTTCCTCGTCGCGGTCTGCGGTGGCACACTGTTGCTGACCTCGCTTGGGAGCACGTTTGGCGCCCTGCACACCGCCGCGCAGCGCCTGGTGTATCCCGCCGTCGGCGCCGTGATCGAAAAGGGCCTGGACGCGCTCGTCATCATCCTGCTGTTGCAGCGGGGGGCGGGGGTGCGGGCGGCGGCGCTGGTGCTGCTGGGAGGCGCATTGGCGGGCGCCATCTGGCAGGCGGCATGGTTCGCGCGGCTGATGGGCCTGCACTACGCGATCG
>DASYGC010000740.1:0-1710 GCA_036000225.1 Ktedonobacterales bacterium
ATGCTACAGAATATTTCGCTGAGCCAGAGGATCGAGACGCGAACACCGTCGATTGCTGGGCTGGCGTGGAGCGGTGCGGCGACGTGGAGATGAGTGATACCACAACAGGTGTTGTGGACGTCATGGTGGTACCTCGCGCTCGGGTGTGGCGATGTGGTGGAACTGATGGATGAATGATGGAAGCGAGACGCGCAACCCAGCATAGAACGCGTGCGCGATGCGCGCAAGGCGTCACATCCGGTCAAATGCGGTCATAACCGGACATGAATGTGGACGGCGGCCCGAGACGACGGGAGTTGGGTGCGGTTGGGGAATCGTCGGGCAGCGGGCGGTCGCGCTCCGTCGCGCAACTTGGCCTACCCACACACCGGGGAGTTTCAATGGCTGGATGTCGCGGTTCGTGCGCTACGGCGAACTGGGTGGTTGGTCGAGGACGCGGGCGTCCACCGGACGCCCCTACAACACCGCTGCTCATGCTGTGCCGGCCAGGTGGATCGGCAGGCGGGGGCGCGAAAGGCACGCGAAGGGCAAGAGTCATCGGCGGTGGCGGAGTGGGTGGACCATCGTGGACGCGGGCGTACATCCGTACGCCCCTACAAGACACCGCTGCTCATCCTGGTCCAGCGAGGATGGCGGCGGGCGAGCGGCAGACGTGCGGGCAAGCGCCAGGCCAGCCGGCTCGACCGCACCGTGGGGCGGCTTTTTGAACGTGCGTACGCTGCCGCGGACTGAACTGCGATGCGACGATGGCAGGAGTCTGACCCGCGCACCGCCAGCGAGACGATGGTGGTCTTCCTCGCAGGTCGCTCACTTGAGCGCGGCATCACGCTGGCGCCGCGCCTCGTCCGCCTCGGCCTTGCGGCCCAGATTTCCGAGCAAGTTGATTTTGTTATTCCAGGCGAAGGTGTACTTGGGATCGAGGGTCAGCGCCTGCTCGAACGCCGCCAGCGCCTCGGCGGGCCGCTGCAGGGCGCGTAGCGCGTTGCCCTTGCCAGTCCAGGCGAAGGTGTACTTGGGATCGAGGGCCAGCGCCTGCTCGTACGCCGCCAGCGCCTCGCTCGGGCGCTTGAGGTTTCCAAGTGCCACCCCTTTGCTATTCCAGTAGGTCGCGTTGCGAGAGTCGAGCGATATGGCGCGCTCGTAGGCCGTCAGCGCCTCCTGGAAGCGCCCCTGCGCCCGCAGGCCCTTGCCGCGCTCCCAGGCTTGTGCGGCGGTCTCGGCAGGGGCGGGTGGGGGTGCGACCGGCGGCGCGGCGGCAGGGGCCAGGCCCAATGCGTGAATGACGCGGCCGGCGGCTTCGGCGGCGGGTAGCGCCGTGTCGCCGGGGCCGCTGGTGCGGCGGTAGCCTTCCCACAACAGCGGCACCTCGCACTTTTCCGCGACGACGGGCAGGAAGATGCGCTCTGGCTCGCGATCTTTGAGGCGGATGGCGCCGTCCACCTCGCGGCGCACCCAGGGGCGGGTGACGGCGACGGGGGAGAGCACGACGATGAAGATGGGGCGGGCGCGCAGTTCGCGCTCGATCTCTTCGGAGAGGCCGCCGTAGCCCAGGTTGTGCTCGTCGTACCAGACATCGGCGCCAGCGGTGCGCAGGCCCGCGACGAAGTCGCGGCACCAGGCGTTGTCCTCGTGGCAATGGCTGACGAAGATGGGCGGCGACGGGTGGGCGTGTCGGGCATGGTGGGCGCGCTCCTTTCGGGTGACCCGTCC
>DASYGC010000741.1:0-3304 GCA_036000225.1 Ktedonobacterales bacterium
GAGACGATACAACGGAATCAGAGCCGCTGGTGGTGGTTATGCGTGGGAGTTAGCCCGCAACGGTCGGTTGCGCGTGTAGTGGCGCGGCTGGTTGTAGGGGAGGCTGGAATGGTGGCAGCAGGTGGTGCACCACCGCGAATGTGAGGAGGGCGACGCTGAGGGCCACGAAGAGATAGGCGCCCATAAACACAAAGATGAGATGGCGCTCACGTTTGAAGAATCCGAACCCGGTCCTGGCCCGGTAGAACACCTCATTCTCAAGTGAATAAATGCCACGCGTCGTGACGGGAACGTCAGTTTTCTCGGGGACGACCACGACCGGGACCCATCCCTGGCGCGCCGTGACACGATCTTCTAAGGCTTGCAAATAGCGGATGCGCAAGTTGATCAACTTGCGGTACTGGCCGATCAGCCCGATCCAGATCCCATTGAACCAGAGCGTAAAGATCGCGATCGCGCACACGATGGCGGTGGCCCACCAGTCGGTGAAATGGCTCGAGATGAAGACGACGCCCAGGCCGGTCAGGAAGAGGACATTGAGGCCGACAAACAGATCGTTGGTGCTCTGACGCCGGTCGCTCAATTTCGTCGTGTCCTGGATGAGCGCATAGTATTCGGTGAGATCGACGCTCTCGGTTCGGCTTGTGCTGGCTGGTGGTTCGGCTGCCGGAGACGTCGCGCCACTGGGCCCAGCGGTTGGTGGCTGACCGGTCGGCGGATCGGTTGGTGCGGGGATTGGTTGCGCTTCAGACATGTGACCCTCCCGCGAGCGTACATAACACACTTCTCGCACGCAACTCTACTACGACAACGCCTACCTGTCGAGAGGCAATCAGGATCGCGCGCCATCCGACCCGCCGGCCAGTTCTGACCCGTCCAGTTGGCCGCCAGCCCGCGACCGGTCATCCATGTGCGCGAGCACCGTGTAAGGCGTATAGAGGCGCCGGTATCTGGAACCCATCGCGCTTGCAGCACGCTCCAGATGGCGGGCGTGCGGCTATTGGCATCGTCGCGGGCGCTGTTTTTCAGCGGTGCCCAGTAAGAGTAGGGAGTACCGCTATGACAACGGTTTCCAGGCAGGCAGGGTCAACGCGCAAAAAACAAGATGTGGACTACATCTTCTACGAACTGACACGCAGCATTTGCCCTGATTGTCGCCGCGTGATCGATGCTCAGGTCATCCTGCGTAATAACAAGGTCTACATGCGCAAGCGCTGCCCCGAGCATGGACAGTTCGAGGCACTCGTATACGGCGATGCGCAAGCCTATACGTCCGCGACCAAATTCAACAAGCCCGGCACCATCCCACTCGAGTTCTCCACCGCCATCGCGCACGGTTGCCCGTATGATTGCGGCCTCTGTCCGGATCATCAGCAGCACGCCTGCCTGGGGATCATCGAAGTCAATAGTGCCTGCAACATGGATTGCCCGCTGTGCTTCGCCAACGCCGGCGCCGGCTTCAATCTGACATTGGAGGAGGTCGAGCAGATCCTCGACCACTTAGTCGAGACCGAAGGCAACCCCGAAGTAGTGCAGTTCTCTGGTGGCGAGCCTTCAATTCATCCCAAGATCGTGCCGATGATGCGCGCCGCCAAGGCGCGCAATATCAAGTATGTGATGCTCAACACCAACGGCAAGCGTATCGCGGATGACGATAAGTTTCTGGCGGAGTTGGCCGAGATCCAGCCCGCCATCTACTTCCAGTTCGATGGCTTCGAGCGCGAGACGTACCGTGTCATCCGTGGCGAGCCGGACATCCTCGAGCAGAAGCTGCGGGCCCTCGATCGTCTGGCCGCGATTGGCCTGGGCGTCGTCCTGGTGCCGGCGGTCGAACGCGATGTGAATCTGCACGAGGTCGGCGCGATTGTCAAGTTCGCCATCAACCACCCGGCGGTGCGGGGTATCAATTTTCAGCCGGCCTTTCACGCTGGCCGGCACATGACATTCGATCCACTGCAGCGCCTGACCATTCCCGACATTCTGGCGGAGGTGGAGAAGCAGACGGATGGCATGTTCGTGGTGAAGGACTTTGTGCCGGTGCCCTGTTGCTTCCCCACCTGCAACTCGGTCACCTATGCGCTGGTAGATGGCGAAACCGTGTTGCCACTGCCGCGCGTGCTCAATGTGGATGACTATCTCGACTACATCACCAATCGCGTCACACCAGACCTCAGCGCGGATATCAAGGCGGCGCTGGAGGGACTTTGGTCCTCCTCGGCGGTGCCCGGTTCGGACAAGAACGCGCAGCAGTTCGCGATTTCATGCGCGGCGTGCGGTCTGCCGGATGGGCTGGACCTTGGCAGTTTCGCCAAGAACATTTTCATGATCATGCTGCAGGATTTCATGGACCCGTGGACCTTCAACCAGAAGAACCTGATGAAATGCTGCAAGGAGTTCTTGCTGCCTGATGGCAAGCAGATCCCCTTCTGCGCGTATAACACGCTGGGCTATCGCGAGCAGGCGCGCAAGCAGCTCGAAGCCCGCGAACGCGCACGCAACGCCGCCCGCCGCAAAGGTGAGCCATACACGCCCGCGCCGATCACCTTTGCCTTCGAGCATGCGCCGACATATAGCGCCAATGCCAACGGCTTCGCCACCGACCAGGCGCCGATTCAGGTGCGGGTCGCCACGCGGTCCGGGGGCAATGGGCAGGCCAACGGGCATTCCAACGGGGATGGCACGCGTGCGGGCGACGCCACGCTCAATGGAAACGGGCAGGCCGATGGACACTAAGAGCACAGCCATCGAGGGTGCTGATGCCTCCGAAAGGAAAACCTGCTGCGCGGCGGCGTACCAGAGCGACTGGGCCAAGCTGATCCTGGGCGATTCTTTTCATCCCGGTGGGATGGCGCTCACGGAGCGGCTGGGGCACCTGCTGCATCTCGCGCCCGGCGTGCGCGTACTCGACGTTGCCGCGGGCAAGGGAACGAGTGCCGTCTTTCTGGCGAAGCAATTTGGCTGCGAGGTGGTGGGCGTGGACTACGGCGGCGACTCGATTCGCGAGGCGACCGCGGCCGCCGCGGCCGCCGGAGTCGAGCATCTGACGCGGTTCGAGCAAGGTGACGCGGAGCGGCTGCCGGTAGCGGACGGCACATTCGACGCCATCATCTGTGAGTGCGCCTTCTGCACCTTTCCCGATAAGCCCACCGCGGCCACCGAGTTTCAGCGCGTGCTGCGGCCGGGCGGCATGGTAGGTCTAAGCGACCTGACACATCGCGGGGACGCGATTCCGCCCGATCTGCAAGGCTTGCTTGCCTGGGTCGCCTGCATCGCCGACGCGCAACCGATCGACGAGTACGCGCGC
>DASYGC010000742.1:0-3031 GCA_036000225.1 Ktedonobacterales bacterium
AGGAAACCTCTATATCAGCACAATCGTGACACCCAAAACCGGATTTGTGTCGCTGGTCTTCCGCGAGAGTGCCGTCAGCGCGGCCACTCCTGGCCCAGGAGGCACGGTCAACCCAATTATTGGATACTACTACCTGGTAGATCCCTTTAATGCTGGTTATCAGCTCACCCGAACCGACCGCGTCAAGTCGGTCACGGTGATCCCAAATACTCCGCTTGCGCAAAAGCCCGCCACCGACTTTGCGATGGGAGTGTTGGCGCAGGGGCAACAGATCACGCTTTATGTGAACGGCGTGCCGCTCAGCACAATCACTGATGCGGGTATGCAGTCAGGTGGCATTGGGCTTTGCACCAGCGGCGACGCCATCTTCCGCGATGTGCAGGTATACAGTCTCAAGAGCTAAGCGGGCCGCCCTGAGACTGTGCGCTAGTGACTGGGGGCGAAGCGGAACTCGATGATATCGCCATCGCGCACGACATACTCCCTACCTTCCAGCCGCACCTTGCCATGCTCGCGCGCGAGTTTCATCAAGCCGTCATTGGCCATCAGATCGGCATAACTGACGACTTCCGCGCGGATGAAGCCCTTCTCGAAGTCGGTATGGATCTTGCCCGCGGCGGTGGGGGCCTTCGCTCCCAGGGTCACGGTCCAGGCGCGTACTTCGTCTTCGCCGGCCGTCAGGAATGAGATGAGGCTGAGCGCGCGATACCCTACCTGGATGACGCGGTCGGCGCCCAGCCGGGGAAGGCCGAGCGTCGCGAGATATTCGTCAGCGTCCGCTGGCGCCAGATCACGCAGTTCGGCCTCCAGACGCGCCGAGACGGCGACACTTTCGGCCCGCTCGGCGTGTGCCCGACTGGCCACACGCGCCACGTGCGCCAGTTCACCATCAGCAGGCGCGGCGGTCAGATCAGCGTGCTCCAGCAACTCAGCGGCGCCAGCCAGGACATCTTCGCTGACATTGATGACATACATGCGCGGTTTCATCGTCAGCAGAAACAGCTCGCGAATGGTGGCTTCGTTCTGGGACGAGAGCGGGTAGTGCGAGGCGGGTTGCCCGTCATTGAGATGCTCGCGCAGGCCGCGCAACACCTCAAGTTCCTCCAGGATCTTCTTGTCTCCCGATTTGGACTTCTTCTGCGTCGAGTCAAAGCGCTTATCAACCGTCGCCAGGTCGGTGAGCGCAAGTTCCGCGGTCAATTCATCCAGATCGCGCAGCGGGTCGATTGCGCTCACGGGAAATTGCGCATCGGCAAAGCAGCGCACCACGACGGCCAGGGCATCGGCGTTGCGAATGTGTCCCAGGAACTCGGCACTCAGTCCCTCTTGGTGGCTGGACTCGGTTGCCTGTCCAATGCCCGCGACATCAACAAACTCAACAGTGGTCGGAGTGACCTTGCGCGGATGATAGATTTCGGCGAGCCGAGTTAATCGCGCGTCGGGCACTGAAACGACCGCCCGGTTGGCCTGCACCGTGCTGGTGGGATAGCCGCTCACCTGCGCACCCGCGCTGGTCAGGGCGTTGAAAAGCGTGGTCTTGCCCGATTGGGGCAGGCCAATGATACCGACGGTCAGTGACATAGGTCTCGGTGTACTCCATTCTCACCCGGTACGATGGCGCGGGAGGGTTCAGCGATCTGGCGCACCAAGATCCTGGGTCGAGGGCTGGGTTCGCGGGTTCGGACCGCCGAATGGGGTATGCCAGCCATTGCCGCCCCAGCCGGTGGTGCCAGCGCCACCAGCGCCCGCATCGAGCGACCAATCCAGGTTGGCGGCGGGTTCCAATCGGGGCGCGTGTAAGGCTGGATTGGCGACGGCTTGCCGATCGGCGGCGTTGTCCGCGAAGGGCTGCGCGCTGGCGAACTCGGGATGCACGAACGCGCCCCATGGCTCGCCCGCTGGCGGGGCGGGAAACAAGGGTGTGGAGCTGGGGGCAGCGGAGAACAAATCGGGCAGGTTCACTTCGCCATCGAGCGCGGCATGGTGTCGCGCATCCAGCAGCAGGTCCGCGATCATCGGTCGCACCTGCACGTTGACATCGGGAATGCGATCCCAGATGCGCACCGCATCGCGATAGTAACCGGCGCGATAGCAATAAAAGCCAAGGATCGTACGAGCATCAAATACACTCATACGCTGCCACATGCTCAGGCGCTCGGAGAGGCTCTTCAGGGTATCTTCAGCGACCTCGACCGTATCGACGCGACCGAAGAGGCGAAAGCCAAAGAGCAAGTAGGGATAGCCATAAAAGAGTCCAAGCTGGCGCGCGCCACTGGCACTGGCGGTGTTGGGCACGGTGCCGATGAAGAAGCTGCGGGTGGATGGACCGAGCTGCCAGACGAACAGAATCACTCCCAACGCGACCAGACGCGCCAGATAGCGCTCCCAGGTGAACGGCGCATCGGCGCTGGCCACGCCAAGCACAGCCAGCACTGCGCCGAGTGTCCAGGCACCATAGACCAGGCGCTGCCGATCAAAGTTGAGCAGCTCGTAGTGATGGTGCATCGGGG
Source organism: Ktedonobacterales bacterium (assembly GCA_036000225.1). Taxonomy (GTDB): domain Bacteria; phylum Chloroflexota; class Ktedonobacteria; order Ktedonobacterales; family JADMIN01; genus DASYGC01. The sequence continues at coordinate 2,511 of DASYGC010000742.1, forward strand.
TGGCCAGAAAGGGCAGCGGAAACTCGGTATGCGCGAAGCCACGTGCGCTGCCAAAACGCAACAGGGTCAGAAACTGGCGAAAGAACTTAACCAGAATCCGCGCGGAAATGAGCGCCGAGACGCCTTCCAGCACGAACACGCCGCCAGTGTAGATCAGGAGCAGTTCCAGGCGCGTGATGATCGCGACTAGCGCCAGCGCGCCGCCCAGGGCCAGCGACCCGGTATCGCCCATGATGAGTCGTGCGCGTCGGCGTCCGCGGCCTTGTCCGTTGGCCCTGTACGACGATGGCCAGTTGAAGGGCAGAAAGCCGACCAGGGCGCCTACCATGGCCAGCATGATGAGCACGGACGGCCAGTTCAGCGAGGTGGTCTGGTTCATCGCCGGTGTCTGTGAGAGCGCGGCGGTCTGACTGACGATGATCACCGCGAACGCCAGCGCCGCGCTCACCAGCACGCCGCCCGCTAGTCCATCCAGTCCATCGGTGAAATCGACGGCCAGTGAGGTGGTACTGCCAACGGTG
>DASYGC010000743.1:0-4628 GCA_036000225.1 Ktedonobacterales bacterium
AGGCGGCCCAGCCCGCCCATGCGCGCCCGCCGCACCGTTTCGGTGCCTTCAGCGCGCAGCGCCAGCATGCGCTCGGCATAGGAGAGCAATGCGTGGCCAGCTTCGGTGAGCTCGACGGTGTGGCCGTGGCGCGCGAAGAGCCGCGTGCGCAGTTCCCCTTCCAGCGCCGCCACGCGTCCGCTGAGCGTGGGCTGCGCCAGACCCAGCGCCGCGCCCGCGCGACTGAAGTTGCGCGCGCGGGCGACGTGGACGAAGGCCTCCAGTTGATCGAGCGTCATGTGGGGTCGCCTCCGGTACTATCGCATTGGCCGATATCCGATATCGCTGTATTCCGCTTCCATTATAGTATGGTGCGCGCTACACTGTGCTTGAGGGCGGATTCCTGTCACATTGGGAAGCTGGCTATCGAAGTCTCCGCAGAACGCGGACGCGAAACCGTTCCACGACGCCAGAGGACGAACGACGAAAGTGCGGCGTGAGATGGGTAGTGGGTCGAGGACGCAGGCAGGCGACGCTGCGCTCTACCCATGCGCCCGTACAAGACACCGCTGCTCATCCCATGCTGGCGAGGAGAGCGGCAGTCGGATAATGCTGCCGGCGACGTATCCGTCCGCATCAATTCAAAGGCAGATCAACATGAGCGCTGGGAACAGCAACGAACACGAACTTCCCGTTCTCGACGAGCAAACGGTCAAAATGCTCATGCGGCAGGTCCTTTGTCGTCAAGATATCGACCTTCTAAAGTTCCAGGTTCGTCGGGCTGCTGACTGGACAGGACCAGCTACCAGGGGCGTGTACCATCTCACCGGAGTCGGGCGGGATCAGGAGCGGGAGGTGGAATGGTCACTGGTACTGAAAGTGCTCTCGCTGACATCCGAAGGAAGCAACCTCGCTTCAAGCGAAGAGACCCATGTCCTGTATTGGAAGCGTGAACCGTTGGTGTATCAGTCGCAGCTGCTCGATGATTTGCCAGGCGGATTGAGGGGACCACGCTGCTACGGTATCACGGAACAAGCGGACGCGTCGGTCTGGCTCTGGCTGGAAGAGGTGAAGGAAATCTATGGGTCGCGGTGGCCGTTGGCGCAGTATGCGCGAGCGGCACAGAGCCTCGGACAACTGAACGGGGCCTACCTGGCAGGTCGACCAGTGCCCTCCTTTCCCTGGCTGGTGAGGAATGGCTCTCCGCGAGGTCTCCTCGATCATTATAGCTGGATGTGGCAGATCGTTCACGAGCCCTCCACCTGGCAGCACCCACGACTTTGCGCGGCCTTCCCGTACCCTATCGCTTCCCGACTGCTGCGATTGTGGAAGGATCATGATACCTTGCTCGACGTGCTTGAGCGGCTCCCGCAAACCTTCGGTCACCTGGATGCCTGGCGCAGGAACCTCTTTGCGGTCCCAGAGAAGGATGAAAACCACCAGCTGATTGCCATTGACTGGGCCTATGCGGGTCTGGGAACCATTGCCACAGATGCTGGCGACCTTTTTGCCGCTAGCTTCAGCCAATTTGGGGTCGAATCATGTGATCCGCGCACACTGGATGCCGTGATCTTCCAGAACTACCTGGAAGGGCTCTTGACTGCTGGTTGGCGCGGAGATCGCGGCATGGTGCGCTGTGCCTTTGCCCTCTTTGCGGCTCTCAAGTATGGATGCTTGCTCCACTGGCTCTCCAAGATCATCGATGAGAGCCAGTATGCCTCCTGGGAGCGCAGAACAGGGCATCCGCTCGATGAGTGCCTCCAGAACCAAGCCAGTTTGATCTACTACTTGCTTGATCTCGCCGACGAGGCGCGCCACCTGATCAATTCAGTGTGAAATGTCGTCCGAGTTGGAAATTGTGTACGATTCGTCAGGACACGGGGAGCAAACGTAATGGAAAGCCAGCCAGGCGGCGATCTAATTCTTGGACTCGATCACGTGCAGGTGACGGCGCCGCGCGATGGTGAAGACCGCGCCCGCTGGTTCTACGGCGCGGTACTGGGTCTGCGCGAACTGCCCAAGCCCGCCGCGCTGGCCGGTCGTGGCGGCGTGTGGTATCGCTGTGGCGATCGGGCGCTGCACATTGGCCTGGAGGATGAGTTCCGCCCGGCGCGCAAGGCGCATCCAGCGTTTCTGGTGCGCGATCTGGCGGCCATCGAGGCACAGCTGGCGGCGGCGGGGATGGCGACGCGGCGCGACGCGCAAATTCCGGGCTACGAGCGGTTTGAGACACGCGACCCATTTGGCAACCGGCTCGAATTCATGCAGCGGGTGGGCGCGCCCGCAACGCCGGATGATGGTGCGGCGGAGGCGGTCAAGGCGCGTGTGCGCGCGCAGTTCGCGCGTACCGCGCCGGCGTATGTGGCCAGCCAGGGGCATGCGCGAGGCGACGATCTGCGGCGGCTGGTGGAGCTGGCCGCGCCCCAGCCCAGCGATCGCGCGCTGGATGTCTCGACCGGCGGAGGGCACACCGCGCTGGCGCTGGCGCCGCAGGTCGCGCGTGTGGTAGCCAGCGATCTGACGCCGGCGATGCTGGCGGCGGCACGGGTCTTCCTGACCAGCCAGGGCGTGACCAACGCGGATTATGTGATCGCCGATGCCGAGCGGCTGCCCTTCCTGGATGCCGCGTTCGACCTGGTGACGGTGCGCATCGCGCCGCACCACTACGCCGATGCGCGCGCGGCGTGCGGCGAGCTGGCACGCGTGCTGGTGCCAGGCGGGCGGCTGGTGCTGATTGACAATGTCGCACCCGACGATCCGGCGCTGGATGCCTTCATGAACGACATCGAGTGGCGGCGCGATCAAAGCCATGTGCGCAACTACACGGCGCCCGAATGGCACCAGATGCTGGCGGAGGCGGGGCTGAGCGTCACCCATACCGAGCTGGATCGCAAGGTACACGACTTCGCCAGCTGGACGGCGCGTTCCGAGATGCCGGAAGGCGACCGCGCGGCGCTGGAGCGCGACCTGCGCGCCGCCACGCCGGCTGCCCGCGCACATTTCGCGATCGTCGTCGAGGGCGAGCGCGTGATAAGCTGGTCATCGGATTTCATCATCATCGCCGCCATCAAGCCAGGTCCAGCACCATCTCCCGCTGGCGCAGCACGACGGGGCAGGCGAGCGCGGTGAGCGCGTCGCCCAGCGGATCGCCGGGCGGTACGTTGATCGCGCGCACCGGGGTGGTGGGCCGACCGGCGACGAGCGCACGCAGCAACGCCGCGATGTGGGCGGCGCGCGACTCAGGGGTGGGCGCCGCGCTGGCGGCAGCGAGCACGGCGATCCCGCCTACAATCGGGTGGTACAGCACCACGGCGACCAGCGTGCCATCCGTGTGGATGCCGCGCGCGCTCAGCCGTGGCAGACTGTGGGCCAGCGAGCGGTGGTCGCGCTGCCAGGGAGCGGGCACGGCACGCGGGAGGGCGAAATGGGCGAGGGCAGCAGCTGGCGCGATGGGCGCGCTGGTAGGTTCAGGCAACGGGAGCGCGCCGTCGTCGGTGGGCAGCACCAGGGGACCGGTGTAGACGAGCAGCGGGCGCTGCTCGATGAAGCCCATGCGGCTATAGAGCCGGCGGGCCGGCGTGTTCTGGTCCAACACTTCGAGCTGGAGCTGGCGCAGACCGAGTGTCCGGCAACGCTGGATTAGTTCGCGCAGCAACGCGGCGCCCTGGCCCATACCGCGCCACGCCGGAGCCACGCCCATGCCGCCGACCCAGCCCACCGGCGGTCGCACGCCCAGCAACCCGAGGCCCACGGGCGCCCCCTCTCCGTCCAGGGCGACGACCGAATCGCTCAGGCTCACGTCGTTGCCCTCGATCATCGCCGTCAGCGACTCGATGCTCTGCTGCATGGGGAGGTAGTAGCCCTCGAAGCCCCGGTTGAAGGCCCCCAGGAGTGCGGGCATGTCGAGCTGGCTGGCCGCGACAAACGTGAGCTGGCCCATCTTGATCTCCCCGCGACCACCTCAGGTGCCGATGAGATACATTATACGCGGTAGTGCCATCGGTTCGGCTGACCTGAAAACGCGACGCGGACTGCGCGGTCACGTGAGGATCCATCGCCGGCGGGAGGTGAACTGGGGAACGCGCGGACGTCGTCACCGGCGCCCGCAACTGGATTGCTCGCTGGACTGGGGCGAGCTCAGCAAGTCAAGTGCGGAGCTTGGAAGACACTCAGCCTCTCGTGTAGATGAATGCTTCGCGGCGTCTCGAGTTGATCAGGAGACGCCTCCCAGCTGGTGAAAGGATCACGCACCCACGATGGACGAACGCGAGGCGCTGGATGCCGAGATGCGCCGCTACTACGCGGAGCGTGCCCCCGAGTACGACGACTGGTACGATCGCAGTGGGCGCTACGACGATCCGGAGACCAACGCCGTCTGGATGCGTGAGATCGCGGCACTGGAGCGGGTTGCCGATGGGTTTGGCGATGGTGCTCTGCTCGATCTCGCCTGCGGCACCGGCCGCTGGACCGTGCGCTTTGCCGCCAATCCGCGGGTCACGAGTGTGACCGCGCTGGACCAGGCGCCCGCGATGCTGGCCCAGACGCGCGCACGACTGGACGCGACGGGCCGGTCGGCGCGCCTGGTCCAGGGCGATGCGTACCACCTGCCCTTCGCCGATGCCGCATTCGCCAGTTGTTTCTTCGGCTTC
>DASYGC010000744.1:0-7712 GCA_036000225.1 Ktedonobacterales bacterium
GAGCGTGCGGGTAAGCGCCGCGCGGAATCCCGTGATATGGGAGCCGCCGTCCACCGTGTTGATGCCATTCGCGAATGAAAAGAGTGTTTCGCTGTAGCTATCGTTGTATTGCAGTGCCACCTCCACAAGAGTCTTGTCGACCTTGCGCTCGGCATGCACCGGCCGCACCATGACCACGTTGCGGTTCTTGTTCAGGTGGCGCACAAACGACATCAGGCCGCCTTCGAAATAGAAGGTGCAGTTCTGCTCCTGCGACGGGCGTTCGTCAATCAACTGAATCGTCAGCCCCCGATTGAGATATGCCATCTCACGAAAGCGCTGTGCCAGTGTGTCGAAATTGAAATCGCCGGTCTCCATGATCGAAAGGTCGGGCTTGAAGACCGTACGCGTGCCCTGGCCCGTCGCAGGACCGATCACGCGTACCGGGGCCAGTGGCTTGCCCAGACGGAATTCCTGGCGATACAGTTGTCCGCCGCGGCGCACATCCACCGAACAGTACGCGGACAGCGCATTAACCGCCGAGACGCCGACACCATGCAGCCCACCGGACCCCTGCTTGTAGCCGTCACCACCAAATTTGCCGCCCGCGTGCAGCGTGGTCATCACTACTTCGAGGGTCGATTGTTTGGGCCGCTGCGGATGCGCCTCCACGGGGATGCCGCGTCCGTTATCTTCGACCGAGCACGAGCCGTCGGCCTGAAGCGTGATGAGGATGCGATCGCACTCACCGGCCATCGCCTCGTCCACGCTATTGTCCACCACCTCAGTGACGAGTTGTTGCAGGCCACGCTGATCGGTACTGCCAATATACATGCCGGGTCGCTTGCGCACCGGGTCGAGGCCCTCAAGAATCTGAATATCCTTGGCGCTATAGTCATTGTGCTTGTCTGGTTTGTTCTTGCCAGCCGGTGCGGTAACCGTTGCCATTCGCTGTAACTCTACTTCCTCAAAACGGCCCTCGATTGGCCTCGATCGCCGGTGCGTCTATAGACCTGAGTGTGTGAACGTAGGTAGCTTGATCTTCACCGGCCATAGGTTGGCCCGCATGCCGCGAATCGTGCCAGGGCCGCGCGGATCGTGGAGCAGATCGGGTGGAGGGGGAAGGCGCCCGAGGGGCCGTCGTGAGCGGACATGTGCCATGCGAGCTGGCCGAGAGACAGGCGATGTTGGAAAGTATCTCCGCTGATTTCGCACTCCCTCACCGTGTACTCCCGCGCGTCTACGCTCGTGACGGATCAACGCTGTGTTCCACCTGTCTATTGTACCACATTTGAGGGTATTCTCGCCGGCATCTGTGGCCCAAAAGTCCGCTCCTGAGCGGCCCCAGGCCACGTAGGTAGGCTGCTCTACCAAAAGAGCGGCAACCTACTCCTCACCATTCCGCGCAAAGGGCGGCGGACCGGAAACCACTGGTGCGTCAGACGGTCAGCACGGAGCCAGCCAGCAACGATCCCTGGGCCATCGAGCGACAAAACGCTATGCCCTGTCGCGAACGCGGTTCCACGCTACCTAGCGTGGCCCAATTGCGCGGCAAGCGCCCCGGGTTCGGTGGTTGGCAGCTTGCAGGCGAAGTGCTCACAGACATAGGCCGTCGGCAGACCGTTCACTAATGGCCGATCCGCGAGTAGCGGTATGGCTTCCCGCGCGGCGCGATCTTCGGGCGCGGCCAGTGCCAGGACGGCCCGCGGCAAATGGTGGCGATTGACCACGGCCACCAGTGCCCGGGTCCTGGCATCGGTGGCTGGCCCCACGATCGCGATCTCGCGCAGCGGGCCGATCAGATCGTCTAGCGCGCACAACAGGTGGCCAAATGCGCTCGGTTGTTCAGCTGCCGCGGGCGCCAGCGCCAGCAACACCCGTGCCGCGCGCTCGCGGTATCGCGACTCGCCCGTGTATGCCGCCAGGCGCAGCAGACATTCGACGGCGAGACTGGTGCCCGATGGCGTCGCATTGTCAGTCAGTTCGCGTGGCCGTCCGATGAGCGCCCGCTGATCGCGGGCGCTATCGAAGAAACTCTCGGTCTCCTCATCCCAGAAGCGTTCCAGCATCTCATCAACCAGGCGCCGCGCCGCGAGGAACCACCGTGTAGTGCCGGTTGCCTCGTAGGTCGCGAGCAGCCCGTTTGCCACTGCGGCGTAGTCTTCCAGGTAGCCGTCCAGTTTCGCCTGTTCCTGGCGCCAGGTGCGTCGCAAGCGCCCATCAACGGTAAGCTGGTCCACGAGAAATGTGGCGTTGGCTTCCGCGGCGGCGCGGTAGTCGTCGCGCTCCAGCGCGCGCGCGGCGTCGGCCATAGCCCGCAGCATCAGCCCGTTCCACGCCGCGATCACCTTGTCATCACGCCCCGGCCAAACACGCCGCGCGCGTCGTGCGTACAGCGCCCCACGAATGCGCGCGAGCGCCGCTTTCGCGTTGGGCTCGCTCAAGCCTAGTTCGTGGGCGACATCCGCCAGGGTTCGCGCGACATGGAGGATGTTGCTGCCCTCGAAGTTCCCCCGCGCCGTGATGCCCCACAGCCGCTCCGCCAGGGCCATGTCGCTCTCTGAGAGGGCCGCCAGTAGGTCGTCGCGGCTCCAGACATAGAACTTCCCCTCCTGGCCTTCACTGTCCGCGTCCTGCGTCGCATAGAAGCCACCCTGGGCATCAGTCATCTCACGCAACACATAGTCCAGAATCTCCTGGCAGATGATCTGATAGCGTGCCTGCCCGGTGAGTTGCCACGCGGCGAGATACGTGCGCGCCAGCAACGCGTTGTCATACAGCATCTTCTCGAAATGGGGCACCAGCCAGTGCTCGTCGGTGGAATAGCGGTGAAATCCGCCGCCCACCTGATCGTAGATCCCCCCCGCTGCCATCGAATCGAGCGTGAGTCGCACCAACTCCAGCAACTGCGGATCGGATGTCCCGCCACTGCCTTCCTCGCGGTGCCGCTGTTCGACGCGCAGCAGGAAATCAAGGCCCATTGGATGCGGAAACTTCGGCGCACGTCCAAATCCGCCGTGTATCGCGTCGATCTGCGCGAGCAGGCGATCCGCCGCGTCGTCCAGGATGTGTGGATCCACCTGAGGAGTGACGAGATCAATGCCCGCTGGCAACTCTATCCGGCGCGCGCTTTGCTCGCGGTAGAACTCACGGAACGCTTGCGCCTGGTGGTCTACGTCGGCGCGGCGCGAACTATAGAATTCCGCCAGCCGCGCCAGCACAGTGGGAAAGCCGGGCATGCCATAGCGATCCTCCGGCGGAAAGTAGGTTCCGCCGTAGTATGGCGCGCCATCCGGAGTCAGGAAGACGGTCATCGGCCAGCCACCGTGCCCCGTCAATGCCTGCACGGCATCCATATACAGCGCATCCACGTCGGGCCGCTCCTCGCGATCGACTTTGATCGCGACGTAATGGTCATTGATGAGTTGCGCCGTGGCTTCGCTCTCAAACGACTCATGAGCCATGACGTGGCACCAGTGACACGCTGAATAGCCGACGCTCAGGAGCACCGGTTTGTCCTCAGCCTTCGCCTTCGCGAACGCTTCGTCACCCCAGGGATACCAATCCACCGGATTGTGCGCGTGCTGCAGCAGATACGGACTGGTCTCGTGGATGAGGCGGTTGGTGAATACGGAGTCACCGCTGCCAGGATGCTGTGCTGTCATCTGCGCTTCTCCAGGTTCAACCGGAACCTTCCGGATGGTGTGATCGTCCACCGGGGCGCGGCATCGCCCCACTGGAAGTGTTGCGTCCCCTCAGCTCTCGACAATGCGTCCGTCACGCATCCGTATGATGCGCCCGGCGCGCGCGCCGATCTCCGCGGCGTGTGTGACGAGTACCAGCGTCTGACCCCGCGAGCGGTTCAGCGTGCTGAGCAGATCCATAATCGCGTCCGCCGACTCGCTGTCCAGATTGCCGGTTGGCTCGTCTGCCCAGACGATCGCCGGATCGTTCACCAGCGCCCGTGCGATGGCCACCCGCTGGCGCTGTCCGCCGGAGAGTTCCGCCGGACGGTGGCGTTCGCGCCGCGCCAGCCCGACGGCATCGAGCAGCGCACGGGCCTGCTGGCGCGCGTTGCTGGCCCGTTTCCCGAGTATCAGCAGCGGCAGCTCCACATTTTCAATCGCGCTCAAAACGGGCAGCAGGTTGAAGTTCTGGAAGATGAATCCCATCATACGCGCGCGATAGTCAGTGCGCCGGCCATCGCTCATGTGCGCCAGGTCGGCGCCGGCGACTTCCACGCGCCCGCCGTCGACGGTATCCAGTCCCGCCAGGCAGTTGAGCAGGGTTGTCTTGCCACATCCACTGGGCCCCATGACCGCCACCATCTCACCGCGAGCCACAGCGAGGTCAATTTCCACCAGCGCTGGGACCTCAACGCCATAGGCGCGATAGGTCTTGCCCACCGCGGTGGCGCGCACGATCGTAGACGCATCGGGCGAGGCGACCACGGCAGCTAGATTCGTATATTCGGTCGGCAGGTTCACGACTCATCCTTTGTGTTTGGTAATCGGGTATGCGCTAGATCGGCCACCATCCTATTCGTAGCGCAGCGCGTCGGCTGGCGCCACTTGCCCCGCCTGCCAGGCGGGCAGCAGCGCCGCCAGCAGCGAAGCGATCACCGCCGCGCCACAGATCAAGCCCAGCGTACGCCACGGGATCACCAGCACCAGCCCCGATTGAAACTGATTGAAGAAGTCCACCGCGAAGACATTACGGCAGAGGATCAGGCCCAGGCCGAGCCCCAACCCTGTTCCCACCAGCCCGACGAGCAGCGCCTCCAGCAGAAAGATGACCTGGACGTGCAACCGCCGGAAGCCCAACGCCCGTAACATCCCGATTTGCTGGCGTCGTTCGACCACCGCCCGCGACCCACTGACCGTCAGCGCGGCCATGCCTACTAGCAAGGTCAGGCCCACCAGGCCCACCAGCACCCGGCTGATGAAGACGCGCGGACCGTTCGAATCCAGCAGCACGTCCGCCAGCACGGTCGTCTCGAACCCATAATCTTGCAACGTCGCGCCGATGGCCAGCGCCGCGGCATGCGCATCCACCCCGTGATTCACCTGGAAATAGTAGTACTCATTGCCAAATGGCGGCAGCGCCTGCTCGACAGGCGCGAACGTCGCGTGCGACCCGAAGAGCCCGTAGAGATGTCCGGTCGCGTTGTCTACCAGACCGATCACCGTCAGCTTCTCTGCCGGGCCGCCGCGCAAATCGCTCACCCAGATCGTCGTTGGGGTGATGGCGCCTCGTCCAGCCACAACCCCACGTAGCCGGAGCGTAAAATCGCGCAGCGCAAAGGGATTATCGGCCAGCGCACCGATTTCACTGAGTGTCTGCGACCCAGCGGTGGGACCTGAGCTGTTGGCGTTCAATGCCTCGACACTCGAAAGTCCTGGCAGACCCGCGCCTATCGGAGGGCCGAGAAACTGTGTGAACTTCACGGCTGGCGGCAGATGTACCCCCAACGCGGCCGCATCGCCTCCGCCGAGGGCGCCGATATCGATCACCACGGACCCCGGCAGGTTGCGCACGGCGTTCCACACGGCGGCATCGGTGGTGTAGCCTGATGCCCGCGCGACGAGTGGCAGGCCGACTCCGTTCAAGAACGCGCCCTGCAGTTCCGAGACGGGATACAGCCGCCAGCCGGCGCTGGGGGCGCCCGGTTGGATGATGCCCAGTGGTAACGGCGTCGCGCTGCTCACCGCGCCGATGTCCCCGCCAGCGGACCCGCGTTTGAGCGCCGCGGTCACCTGCGACACGCCACCCACCGGCGCGAACAATGGCTGGCCCGCGATGTCGTAACCTGCCGCCTGCTGCGGCAGGTTGTCATAGCCCTGCGAAGTCGAGGCAGCGATGCAGGCCATCACCACCATCGTGAAGCAAACCAACGCGAAGAGCGCGAGGCCCACCCCCGTGCGGAAGCGCTGCCGCGCCGGATAGACGAGCGCGATGCGTGTGGCATGGCGCAGCCGTCCGATCAGGCCGAGCGCCCATCGCAAGGGTGCCAGCAGCAGATCGAGATTCGGCGCGATGGCCAACACCACCCCGAAAACCATCATGATGCCCGCGATGAAGAAGATCTGGATGCCACTCGAGAACCGTGGCAGTCCCAGACTGGCTAGCGCATCAAACGGTAGCGACCAGTACAGCGCCAGCCCGCCACCGATGACCACCGCGGTGATCCGATCCGCTATGCGCGTCGCCAGTGCGGTGGCATGCAGCGCGCCCGCGCGCTGGCGCACGACCGCGCGGAAGAGTCCCAGGCACAGCGCGCGGAGCGCCAGCGCCAGGCCCGCCACGAGGCATGAGATCCCCACCGAAAACAGCAGGGCATCGCTCGCGGCGAGGGCAAGGCGCACCAGCCATGCGCCTACGCCAAGTGGCACGATGCCCCGCGTGAGCGTCCACGAGAGCACCGCCGACCACCGTGCGAGCGCGAGCCACGCGAGTTGCGGCGACTGCGTGGTCGCCTGCGCGGCCAACCGCACCAGTGCGAGCAAACCTGGGCGTGGCGATGGCGGCTAAGGCAAATCGCGCAACGCCGCGGCGATGGTCATGTGGCTGACCGTCCAGGCTGCCAGCGCCATAATGCCGAGGGTAAAAAGGAAGCCGAGGCAGAATGCCACGATCAGGCTCGTGGGTTGGATGCTGATGGTCAGCGGGAAGCCAATCCGCGCCAGGGTCGGTCCCACAATGCCCACGATTGCGATGCCCAACCCCAGCCCCGCCAATATGCCAACCGCCGCCGCCACGCCGTCGTAGGCCGCGCCTTCATACAGGAGCATGCCCACGACATTGCCGCGCCGCATGCCCATTGCCCGTGCCATGCCCAGTTCGGCGCGCCGTTCCGCGGCCAGCAACACGAAGATGAGAAAAATCAGCAGCAAGCCGATGGCCATCGCGAAGAGCGTAAAGAGCGTCAGAATCCGGCCGAAGATGCGCTGCGCATCGAGTGCGAACTCGATGCCGTTGGCCTTGGCCATGATCGTTCGCACATCCAGGTGGGTTGCGATGTCGATCTGGTTGGCAATCTCGGGGCTATAGACCACTCCGCTCAGACCATCGCCGGTATTGGCAACATAGATCTGATTGATACTCTCTGGTGCTCCGACCAGGTTCTGCAAAGTCGCGAGTGGCAGCACCACCTGCGGGCTGTCGCCGAGCGGACCACCACTCACGATACCGGCAACGTGGAACGTGTAGCGCTTGCCGGGCCACAATGTCGAGTACAGCGACAGCGTATCGCCAACCCGCGCATTGAGAAACTGCGCGGTGTTGCGGTTGAGGTAGGCGTCCTGAGATCCGAGCGCGTCGGGCGTGGCGCTGGCGCCGCTCAGGGTACGCAGATTTCCCAATGGACCTGCCTGATTGGTCATCAGGCCGATGCCAGATACTCCGCCGCGCACCTGACGCGCGGACTGGTCGGCCACCAGCAGATTCGGCACCACCAACGCCGGGGCGACTCCCGCGACATGCGGATTGTTTGCCAGCACCTGCTCCACTTGGGCCGCCACCACGGTCGAATACAGGCCGAGCGGCCCGTCCCCACCCACCACTTGCTCGTCGACTCGTCCGAGGTTGAAGACGGCGATGGTCTTCACGGCGAGGGTGATGGTATCATCCACGGCAAACGCCGCCGCGATGAACATCGTGGCCAGCATCAGCCCGAAGACGACCAGCGCGGTGCGCAGCGGACGGCGCGGCATGTTGCGCAGACCGATGCGCGC
>DASYGC010000745.1:0-7824 GCA_036000225.1 Ktedonobacterales bacterium
TTTGCCAACGACGCCGATGTGGTGCGCCGCGCCCAGCCGCTGCTCGCGCAATTGCGCACCGGCGCACCCACGCCAGATGCCGCGTCCGCCGCGTTGCCCGTGCCACCAGCCGGCGGAGCCACGGCGTGAGCCGTTCTCCTGATCGTCCGCCAGCCAGACCAGCGCGCGACCGCGCGCGCCTGCTGTTGCGCGATGGACTGCTGCCGTTTCGCGCGACCACGCCGCTGGCGTCCGCCGATCGGCTCCAGGTGGCCGCGCGCTGGGCGGTGTTGGGTGGGATCATCGCGGCCATCTGGTCGGTCGCGCTGGCACTGGCCTTCGCCCGCGCCTGGCAGTTCGCGACGCTGCTGCTCATCGTGGCGCTGGTGGTGGGCGGCGCCGCCTTCTTTGGCGCGCTGGGCTACCTGATGGTCGGCATCGGCAACCGCCTGATCGCGGGCCACTCCGCGCCACCGCGCGGTACGCCGGGCGCAGGCGATCCGCCGCGTGTGTGATGGCGGCGCTCAGGGGATATCACGCGTGAGCGCGGCGCGCAAGCTGTCGGGCAACGGCGTGGGGCGCTCGGTGGCGAAGTCGAGCGCGACGATCGTCATATGACCTTCGGCCACCAGCGTGCCAGCGGGCACCTTGCGCGCGGTGAACCGATCGGTCCAGGAAGTGGTGCCCACGCGCTCGACCCGCGCCTCGATATCCAGCAGGTCGTCGAAGACGACGGCGCCGCGGAAGTCGCAATCCAGGTGCACGCGTGGGAATTTCACGTCGCGTAGCGCGGTGGCGTAGGGCACGGCCAGCGCGCGCATCAGCTCGTGCTCGGCCACTTCAAAATAGCGGAACATGGCGGTGAAGTGAATACGCTGGCTGCTATCCACATCCACAAACGCGACGCGGACACGGGTGGTCGCCTGGGGCATCGTCAACACCTCCACTGGAACGCAAAATCTCTCGGTCTCCTCGCGCGCCGCCGGCCCCTCAGTTCAAGGTAGCGTGGGACGCGCTCCGCGCGTGCGCCTGCCGCTGGCGCAGCATACGCGCCATCTTGCGCGGCGGATCGACAAACCACGACCAGCCACACTGCAGCACGTAGGCGGCGGCGGGCAGGTGGGTGGGCGTGATCTCCTCACCACCATCGCGCGTCGTATGCGCGCCCAGCGCCTGGCGCAACGCGTCGGAGGTGTGGCCGGGAAACAGCGTGTAACCGGCGCCGATGTGCTGCCAGAAGTGCGCGTCGCTGTTGCCCAGCGCGGCCAGCCCCCACTGCTGGTTCAGTTGGCGCACCGCGCCACGCATCGCGCGATTAGCGGGCGAGGGATTGTACAGCTCGATGCCGTCCAGGCCAAAGCCACGCGCCAGCAGCGACTCGATCTTGCGGCGGCTGAGGCTGGGCACCAGCCGGCCCAGTGGGTGCGGCACGATGCAGAGGCCGCCCTGCGCCTTGATGGCGTCGATGGTGTCCTCGACATGCCGCAGCATCTTCGGCGGCTCGCGCAGGAACAGCCCCAGGAAGTGCCCATCGCGCGTGGTGATCTCGCAGCCCCAGATCAACTGCAGCGGGCGCGCCACCGGGCCATCGCCTGACTTGTGCTGGTCCGCTTCGCGCGCCAGCAGCGCGGCGACGTGTTTGGCGCCCTCCAGGTGGTCGTGGTCGGTGACCGCGATGACATCCAGCTGGCGCAGCCGCGCCTCGCGCAGCACGCGTGCGGGGCTGGCGGTGCCGTCGCCCAGGTTGGTGTGCAGGTGCAGGTCGGCGCGGCCCAGTTGGGCGGTGGGCGTCTCGTGCATGTCCGCTCCACCCTGGGGCTGTGGTTTCGCTGGCTGGGTGGGCTGCACGCGGCGTCTCCGATCGGGTCGAGCTGTGCGGCACACGAAATAGGCGTGCCGCTCATGTGCCAGGGTAACACGTTCGGGGCCGTGAGCGCCAGACAAGGCGCTCATTCTTGAATCGTCACCAGGCGGTAGTGCGGCGGCTGGAGGCAGAGCAGCGGCTCATCCCGCAAGACTGCCCGCGGAGCCGTTGAACGCAAGCCAAACACTGAGAACCCTGCTTCCCTGAGCATTCTCATAGCCCTGACAATAGAGGTCAAGGGCCACTGCGGTCTCACATCCCTTGACACCGCCCGCGCGCGCAACACATACTCCATGGCACCGCCGCATGCGCGAGCGCCGCTGTCGCGCGGAGTGGCCCGCGCATGCGGCGGTGGCAACGCCATGTCGGGTTGCCGATTCCATAGCCGGTCAATCAGGAGGCCGCGACGTGTTGGGGCGACCGGGTACACATCCCCTGGTCGTCCTTGTGTGTTTGGTGAGGGAGGTGTCGCCGTGACGGTCGTGCGTAGCGCGCTGATTCAGACCTATGGCAGCATGAGTATGGAGGAGAACGTCGAGCGCCAGATCAAACTGATTCACCAGGCGGCGGAGCAAGACGCCCAGATCACCTGCCTGCAGGAACTGGCCACCGGCCCCTACTTCTGCCAGGTGCAGGATCCCAAGTTCTACGCCTTCGCCGAAGCCGTGCCCGACGGGCCGACCATCAAACGCATGCGCGAGGTCGCCAAGCAGCACAAAATGGTGCTGGTCGTGCCGGTTTACGAGCTGGAGCAGACGGGGGTCTATTACAACACGGCGGCGGTCATTGACGCCGACGGCAGCTACCTGGGCAAGTATCGCAAGACCCATATCCCCCAGGTCCAGGGTTTCTGGGAGAAGTTCTACTTCCGTCCCGGCAACACGGGCTATCCCACCTTCGAGACGCGTTACGCGCGCATCGGCGTCTACATCTGCTACGACCGCCACTTTCCCGAGGGCGCGCGCTGCCTGGGTCTGAATGGCGCCGAGATCGTCTACATCCCCTCGGCTACCTCGCGTGGCCTCTCGATGCACCTGTGGAAGATCGAGCAGGTGTCGCATGCCATCGCCAATGGCTACTGGGTCGGCACGATCAACCGCGTCGGCGTGGAGCCACTGGGCGACGACGACTTCTACGGCACCAGCTACTTCGTCAATCCGCGCGGCGAGATCGTCGCTCAGGCCAGTGACACCGAAGAAGAGGTACTGGTCCACGATCTGGATCTGGAGAAGAACCGCGAGGTGCGCAACGTCTGGCAGTTCTATCGCGACCGCCGGCCGGACCAGTATGGCCCGATCGTCGCCGACTAGCGAAGGGTGAGGGCGCGCGATGCTGAGCTTTGGAATCACGCTCAAGCCTGATAGCTCCGTAGCCGGTAATGCTATGACTCCCGAGCGCATGGTGGCGCTCACCCGCCAGGCGGAGGCGGCCGGCTTCGCCTACGGCTGGATCTTCGACTCGCATGTGCTCTGGCTGGAACCGTATCCCATGCTGACGCTGATGGCTGCCAACACTACGCGTATGCGCCTGGGCACCTGCGTTACCAACCCCGCCGTGCGCGACCCCACCGTCACGGCCAGCGTGCTGGCCACGCTCAACCTGATCTCGGGCGGACGCATGGATCTGGGCATTGGGCGCGGCGACAGCTCGCGCCGGGTGCTGGGCAAGCAACCCACTACGCTGGCCGAGCTGGGCGAAGCGGCCGAACGCATCCGCACGCTGGCCAGTGGCAAGCCCGCCATGGTGGATGGCGAGGAGGTGCGGCTGGCATGGGCCAGCGGCGATCTGCCGATCTGGCTCGCCGGTTACGGTCCCAAGGCGCTGCACCTCACCGGGCGCATTGCCGATGGCGTGATCCTGCAGTTCGCCGATCCCCACCTGATCAAGTGGTGTCTGGGCTTCGTGCATGAGGGCGCGCGCGCGGCCGGCCGCGACCCGGCCAGCATCCAGGTGATGGCCGCCGCGCCGGTGTGGGTCTCCGACGATCTCACCCAGGCGCGCGAGCACGTGCGCTGGTTCCCGGCACTGGTCTCCAATCATGTGATGGACCTCATCGCGCGCTATGACCAGGCGCAGTTGCCCGCCGAGCTGACCGCCTATGTGCGCGACCGCACGGGCTACGATTACCACCACCATGCCGAGGTCGGCAGCGACAACGCGCAGTTTGTACCTGATGAAGTCGTCGATAGTTTCTGCATCGTCGGCCCGCTCGCCGAGCACCAGCGCCGGCTGCGCGAGCTGGCTGAGCTGGGCGTGACGCAGTTCAACATCTACCTGATGAGCGGCGACGAAGAGGCGACGCTGGACGTCTACGGGCGCGAGATCATCCCAGCGTTCACGGCGACGGCCGCCGCCGGCTCCGCGCGCAAGCGCCGCGCTACGAAGGGCGCCTGATCCATCTGATCGTGAGCTCATGCGTTTGCGCGAGTGGCGCGCCGCACCTCATCTTCCGTAGTCGCGCACGGGTCTACGCCTGCTGGCCCGCGTTATCCGTTCTGCGTTGGGGGCGCACGGGTGTACGCCCGCTGGTTTGAGATACCGATGCCCAAAAAGGAGAGAGCATCCCATGCGCACGCTGATTCATGGCGGCACCATCGTGACCGCCAGCGACACCTACCAGGCCGATGTGCTGATCGAAGACGAGAAGATTCTGGCCGTCGGTCACGGCCTCTCCGGCGATACACGCATCGATGCCCGCGACCACTACGTCATCCCTGGCGGTATCGACGTGCATACGCACCTGGACATGCCCTTCGGCGGCACGGTCGCGTCAGATGACTTCTTCACCGGGCACCGGGCGGCGGCGTTCGGTGGCACCACCATGCACATTGACTTCGCCATCCAGCCCAAAGGCGCTACCTTGCGCGAGACACTCGATATGTGGCAGGCCAAAGCCAAGGGCAAGGCGGCGGTGGACTACGGTTTCCATCTGGCTATCACCGATCTGCCCGATCGCGTGATGGCGGAGATCGCCAAAGCGCCGGAGTGGGGCGTCACCAGCCTCAAGCTCTTCATGGCCTACAAAGGCGCGCTGATGGTTGACGACGCGACGCTCTTCCGCGCGATGCAGCAGGCCGCCAAGCACGGGCTGCTGATCATGGTGCACGCGGAGAACGGTGATGCCATTGATATTCTGGTGGCGGAGGCGCTGGCGGCGGGGCACACCGATCCCAAATACCACGCGCTGACGCGTCCCTATGAGCTGGAGGCCGAGGCCACTTACCGCGCGATCCGCCTGGCCGAGGTGGCCGGCGCGCCGCTCTACGTCGTACATGTGACCAACGCCGGCTCGGTGGAGGCGATTCGCCTGGCGCGCGCCCGCGGCAAGACGATCTACGGCGAGACGTGCTTCCAATATTTCTTCTTCACCAAGGACGACCTGGCGCGGCCCGGCTTCGAAGGCGCCAAGTGGGTGTGCTCGCCGCCCTTCCGCGAGCAGAGCGACCAGGAAGACCTGTGGCGCGCGGTGCGCGCCGACGAGCTGCAGATCATCTCGACCGATCACTGCGACTTCTGGTACGAAGGCGGCAAGGACGGTAAGCCGGCGGGCAAGGAGTTGGGCAAGGGCGATTTCTCCAAGATTCCCAACGGTGTGCCGGGGATCGAGGACCGCATGATGGTGCTCTACACCCACGGGGTGCGCGGGGGACGCTTCTCGCTCAACCGCTGGGTCGAGCTCTGCTGCACCAATCCGGCCAAGCTGTTCGGCGTCTATCCGCGCAAGGGCGTGATCGCCGCGGGCAGCGATGCCGACCTCGTCGTGTGGGACCCCGAGGCCAAGCACACCATCAGCGCGAAGACGCATCACATGCGCACCGACTATAACCTCTATGAGGGCATGGAGATTACCGGTATGCCAAGCGTCGTGCTCTCGCGCGGGCGCATTCTCGTTCAGGATGGCCAGTGGAAGGGCGAGCAGGGGGCTGGCCAGTTTATCAAGCGGGCACGGTGGGAGCGGCCCGGCGCGCACCAGCCGGGAGTGCACCGCGCGAAGGAGAAGGCCGGGGCGGGGACCGGCGATTCTCGCGCGCGCAAGCGGTAGGGCAGAGCAGGTGCATAGGGACGCCAGAGGGCATGCCTGTGCGCGACCACGACCCATAACGAGGACCAGCGCGCATATCCATACGCCACGAGGGATGGAGCGTAGAGTTCGCGCACGAGCCGTCCCGCTCCCACCACGGTCGGAGTGGGAGCGGGACGTCTGGATTCGCGCGATTATGACGCTACCGGCCGGGTGCATGAGATACGCATGCCGACGCTCATCGTGCATACTCGGCATGATAGGACGGTTCCCGATCGGTATGCCAAAGCAACGCAGGCGGGGATCGCGCGCTCGCACCTGGTCACCTTCGAGGGCGGCCATGTCTTCTTCTTCTTTCGGACGCGGCAGTTCGTCGACACGATCAACGAGTTCTTGCGGACGCTGCGCGCTGATGCATCTGGCTAGCGCGCGCGGACACCACCCCCGCGGTTGACACCGCCAGCGTGCGGGGCCTATAACAAGGCTCACCGGACCACCATGCCACCCGGCTTTCGCGAGAAGGCCGTTCCCCCAACGGAGGCGCACCATGGGCATCGACGAGTTGACCCGCGACGAAATCCTTTCGCTCTCGCGCGAGACCACGCTGTACGAGTGGACCGCGCAGAAGGCGATGAAGCCGCTCGTCATCGATCACGCCAAGGGCATCTATTTCTGGGATGCCGATGGCAAGCAGTACATGGACTTCAACTCGCAGCTCATGTGCGTCAACATCGGCCACGGCGATCAGCGGGTGATCGATGCCATCAAGGAACAACTCGACCAGGTGGCCTACATTGGGCCGACGCTGGGCACCACGGCGGTGCGCGCTGAGTTGGGGCGCCAGTTGCGGGAGATCACGCCGGGCAATCTCTCCAAAGCATTCTTCACCAACGGCGGCGCCGAGGCCAACGAAAACGCCATCAAGATCGCGCGCTGGGTGACCGGGCGGCAGAAGATCATCACGCGCTACCGCTCGTACCACGGCGCCACCGCCGGCGCCATCGCGGCCACGGGAGATCCGCGCCGCTGGGCCGCGGAGCCGGGCATCCCCGGCATCGTGCGCGCGATGGACCCCTATCGCTATCGCTGCCGCTGGTGTGGCGACAAACCCGCCTGCACACTGGACTGCCTCAACCACATCGAAGATATCATGATGTTCGAGGGGCCACAGACCATCGCCGCGGTGCTGGTCGAGACGGTGGTCGGCTCGAACGGGCTGATTATCCCGCCCGATGGCTACATGCAGGGGCTGCGCGAGCTGTGCACCAAACACGGTATCCTGCTGATCTGCGATGAGGTGATGGCGGGCTTTGGCCGCACCGGCGAGTGGTTCGGCGTGAACCACTGGAACGTGGTGCCCGATATCATGACGGTGGCCAAGGGGCTGACCTCGGCCTACGTGCCGCTGGGCGCGGCCATCGTGAGCGACACCATCGCCGCCCAGTTCGAGGACCGTCCGCTCTATGCTGGCCTGACCTACAACTCGCATCCGGTGGGCCTGGCCGCCGCGGTCGCCTGCATCAACGTCTACCAAGAAGACCACCTGATCGAGAACGCGAAGAAACTGGGCGTGGTGCTGGCGACGGAACTGAACCGGCTCAAAGAGAAGCACCCCTCGGTGGGCGATGTGCGCGCCATCGGGTTGTTCAGCATGGTGGAGTTGGTCAAGAACCAGCAGACACGTGTGCCGATGACGCCTTTTAATCCCAAGGCTGACGAGTTGGGCCCGATGCCCGCGCTCAACGCCTACTTCCGCGAGCATGGGCTATACACCTTCGTGCGCTGGAACGGGTTTTTCGTCAATCCGCCGCTGTGCATCACCGAGGAGCAACTGCGCGAGGGGCTGGCCATCATTGACGCGGGGCTGGAGATCACCGACCGCGCGGTGGAGTGAGGCGGTGAAAGTGCCGATCGACACGCTGTCTGATGATGAGATTCTGACACTGTGTGACCTCCATCT
>DASYGC010000746.1:0-7893 GCA_036000225.1 Ktedonobacterales bacterium
CACTGCTCGCCTAGCACGGATGGCTCGCGCAGTAAGCTGGTGGGTCCAGTGGTGCAGCCATCGCGCGTCGCCCAGGATGTCAACCACTCGACGACACCGGTGCGGCGCCAATCGGGATCTTCGCGCGCCGGGATGCCCCCGTACAGTTCGTAGGGATCCGCGCCGCCGTGGAATTCGAGAATCGAGGTAGGGTGCCGTGGCTGGCAGCCACCCTTGAACTGATAGGCGTCGCCAGACATCGGGGCGAACGCGGCGATGCGTCCCGTCAGACCGCAGGTGAGGAACGCGGTCATGGCGCCGCCAGCCGAGAAGCCGGTGGCAAAGATGCGTTGGGGATCGATGCAGTACTGGCGTTGCAGCGCATCCAGCAGATCGCTCACAAAGCGCAGATCATCAACGCCACCCGCGAATGAATCGAGCGGGCCAGTGGCGGCCCAGGTGGTGTAGCCCGGACCAATCTGGCTGAAGGGCAGGCCCTGTGGGTAGACGACGAGCAGGTGGTGCTGGTCGGCGAATGGCGAGAAGCCCGTGCTGGCTTCCGCGCCGCTGGCGGTGCCGCCACCGCCATGAAAGACGAGCAGCAGCGGGGTGGGCTGCGCGGCGCGGTAGCCCTGGGGCACATGGAGCAAGTAGGTGCGCGTGGCGAAGCCCGCGTTGGTAGCGGGATTGACGGCCACCGAGCGCTGCGTGGTGGCGCCCGGCGGTGTGAGCGGAGCCACACCGCAGCCCGCCGAGGCGACGGGATGATCTACAGCGCCATCGTTGGGCCAGGCCGGTGCTGGTGTGGCAGTAGGCGCTATCGGCGCCAACCGCGCGCGAGCGGCGGCCAGAGGCGTGGCGTGGCTGCCCCCACTGAGCAGCAGCGCGCCGAGTAGCACCACCAGCGCGAGCAGCGGATGGCGCATGGCGCGTGGACGCATACGGCTGCTCCTTTCCGAAAATGCCGATGCGCGGCGCCGGCGATGCGTCCATGGATGCCGTTGGTAGTATACGCAACGCGGAAGATGGGTTGCGAATTACCTCCAGAGCGCACAACCGTGCGGTACCGTTCACAAAGCAGCACAGTTGAGGCTTACCGCGCGTGGCGAACTGAGTGGTTCGTCGGATCCGCCGGGCGTATACCCATACGCCCCTACAAGCTCGGCTGCTAATCCGGTGCCGGCAAAGTGAGTGGTAGGCGAGGACGCGGGCTGAAGACACCGCTGCTCATCCCGCCCCGGCGAAGGCCTCAGCTGGCGCATGCCAGCGGGCAAGCGATACACGTTCCATCTCGACCATGCAGCGCTGCAGCGCTGCATCGCTGGTGCGCCTGTGTGGATCGTACCGTCCGAGGAGATTTGATGTGAGGAGACGCGGCGCCGCCCCACCCGGCCAGCAAGCCGAATGGGGCGGCGGGTATGCGCGGATCGCGAGGGTGCGCCCGAAATCCCGTGGGGGGGAGATGTACCCCCGGCGGATCTCCTTTGCTTAGAGGCGTACAGATGTACGCCCTGCGTCAATCAGAATTGGGAGGCCGCGGCAGCGGTGCCGGTGAAGTCGCCGGTCAGGGCCTTGACATCGCCCACCTGCGTGGGGTCAATCGCATAGATCGTGCTGTCGCGCGACGGGACACGCTGGTTGGGCGCGGCTCCGTAGGTGATGTTGGGCAGCAGGCCACCCATGTCCACGTTCTTGAGCGACTCGAAGGCGGTGAGCAGGCCCGCGCGGGTCAGGTCGCCGTTGTCAGCCGCTTTCTTCAGGATGGCGTAGGTGACCTTGGCCTCGGTATAGCCATACTCGAAGAAGCCATCCGGCTGTTGGCCGGGAGCGTACTTCTGGACGTCGCTCAGCATCTGCACCATGCCAGGTTGGGTGGTATCGCCCCAGGCCGCGCCCTGGCCTACGACCAACGCCTCGTGCTCCAGCAGGAGATTGAGGCCGGGAACAGCAGTCAGGCCGGTGAAGAACGCGGGACTTTGCAGAATCCACTGCGGGTCATAGCCCAGCGCATGCGCGGTCGAGATGATGCCCGCGGTAATCGCGGGGGTCGAGGTCAGGAAGACAAACTTCGCGCCAGCGGCCTTCATCTGCGATGCCTGCGCCGCGAACGTTTTGTCGGTCACTTCGTAGGTCGCCTGGCCGACATCCTGCAGATTGTAGGCAGCGACCGATTCTTTGTAGCCCTGCAAACCATCCTGGCCATAGGCATCGTCCTGATAGATGATCCCAACCTTGGGGTTGGTAGCGCCCAGTTTATTGACGACATAGTCGAAGGCATTCTCGACCTGTAGCCGGTAGGGGGTGCCCACCATGACCATATACTTCTCACGGGCGAGGTAAGAATCCAGCGAGGCGACGGTGACCAGCATCTGGTCACGGTTCGCCAGATCCACGATGGCATGAGTGGTGGGGGTGCCCAGGCTCTCGGCGAGCATCAGCACTTGATTGTGAATCGCGTTGTAGCCTTCGACCTGGACGGTTGGATCGTACTGCGAATCCTTTTCGACCAGGTTCACGGTGAAGCCGTCAATGCCACCGTTGGCGTTGACACTCTTGAAGTACGTCTCGATGCCTTTGGTCAAGGGAATGCCGATCGGCGCGGCGACCGGTCCCGAGAGCGGGGTGAGCACACCCAGGTTGATGACTTTCTTGTTCAGATCCACACCGACGCCGGCTTTGATCCCGCCACCAGCTCCGCCAGTACCGCAACCAGCGGCGAACAACGACAGCAGCGTGACCAGGGTCAGCACGAACACGGGCGTGCGGCGTCCCAGATGAGTCGCCATGCATTTCTCCTTCAGTGGATGAATCAACGTAATGGATATCGGGTGTGTCCAGCGAGCAAAGCCAGGTTGTGCCCGCTGTGTTTCGCTCCGGCGCATGCCAGATTTCCGCGGACGTATTCCAGAGGGCGTACATCCGTACGCCCCTACGGAGGACGTATTCCAGAGGGCGTACATCCGTACGCCCCTACGGGCGGTCCGATGCGTTGCTCTCGAAGTCCATAGGCGCGAAGGGCATCGGGAATAACGCGGCGGCGCGGTTTCAACCGCCGCCTTCTGTCTCTCGCGAGACCCGCGCGCTCTCGATGTCGAACTGGGATTCTGGATCAGATACCACCATCGTTTGGGTAGACTCACCTCCTTTGCGACGCTCGTCGAAGCGCCGGATCATGAATTGGATCCGGCGAATCAAACCAATAACGCCTGCTGGCTCGAAGAGCAGAAAGCCGATGATCAGCAGGCCATAGAGAATGGCACTTACCACGCCGCCCGAGATGCCCGTGGCGCTGGCGCTCTGCGGCAACAGGTTGTTGAGGGTCTGCTGCAAGGCAAAGACGAAGCCCGCGCCCAGGATCGAGCCCCAGACACTGGCCACCCCGCCCACCAGCATCGCGGCGACAAACTCGATGGAGAGCAGCAGACCCCAGGAGTTGGGTTCGGCGAATCCGGGATAGGAGGCCCACAACGCGCCAGCGATGCCGGCCAGGAATGAGGACAGGACAAAGGCGCCGATCTTGGCCTGGAACAGGTTGACGCCCATGATGGTCGCGCCGACCTCATTGTCGCGCACGGCCTGCAAGGCGCGACCGGCCCGCGAGCGCATGACATTGGCCACAAAGAGGCCCGCGAGCGTCAGCACCAGCAGAATGAGCAGGAGGTACACCTGGTTCGAGCTCAGCTGCAGGCCAAAGATCGGATCGGGACTGGCGAAGGAGAAGCTGCCAAAGCTCGGCGCGGGAAATGAGCGCCCTTGCGGGCCGCCGGTGACGGCGCGCACGTTGGTGAAGATGTAGTAGCCAATGAAGACCAGCGCCAGCGTCACGATGGCCAGATAGAATCCCTTGAGCCGCAGGGCGGTCGGGCCGATCAGCGCGCCGGCGAGCGCCGCGACAATGCCCGCCGCGGGCAACCAGATGAGAAACGAGAGGCCCAGGCCGACGGGATCGTGCGGGCCGGCGGGTGGATCGCCACCCAGCCAGGCCGCGGTGTAGGCGCCAATCGCCATAAAAAAGGAAATGCCCAGGGAAATCTGCCCCGTATAGCCGGAGAGCACGTTGAGTCCCAGGGTCGCGATGGCGGCGATCAAGGTGAAGTCGAGGATCGAGAGCAGGCCATCACCACCGAACAGGAAGACGAGGCCCAGGGCCAGAATGCCAACCACGAGCAGGGCGCGTGCTCTGGCGGTGCCCAGCAGCCGGGATGGCGCCGCCAGGGTGGCGGGGGGCATGGTGGCCGAGGCCGGTGTGGCGGCGCTCATATGCGCTCCACCTTTCGCGTGCCAAACAGCCCGTAGGGGCGCACCAGCAGCACGACGATCATGACGAGGTAGGGCGCGATATTGTGGAAGCCCGTGCCAATGATGTGGGTGAAGTTCGATTCATAGGCCGCGGATAGCTGCTGCACCAGGCCGATGATGATGCCGCCGACGACCGCACCGGGGATCGAGTCCAGTCCGCCCAGAATGATCGCCGGGAAGGCCAGCAGCGCGGTCTGACCGAGTGTAATATCAAAGGTCGGATTGCTGATTCCCAGGAGCAGGATGCCGCCAAGCGTCGCGACGGCTCCCGCGATCCCCCAGGCCAATGCGTAGACGGTGGTGGTCTTGATGCCCATCGCCAGCGCGGCCTCCTGGTCGAGCGCCGTGGCGCGCATCGCCAGGCCATACCTGGTATAGCGGAAGAACACGTAGAGGGCAGCGCAGATGAGGATCGTGACCACAATCGCGCCGATGGCATTGAACCCAAGGGTGACACCCCCAACGACGACACTGCTATCGAAGCCGAAGACCGTGGGCGAGGAAGGCGATTTCGAGCCGACGCTGATCGTGACCCCTTGCAGCAGGAGGATATCCAGACCAATGGTGATCATGACGATGGAGAATACCGGCCGCCCGAGCATGCGCCGCAGCGCGAAACGCTCGAAGAGCAGACCGATCGCGACCGTCGCCGCGATGCCGATCGCGAGGGCGATGAAGAAATTCAGGTGCCACTCGAAGATGGCGACGGAGACGATGTAGGTGCCCACCAGCAGAAATTCGCCCTGCGCGAAGTTGATGACTCCGCTGGCCTTGAAGATAATGGTGAACCCGAGCGCGACCAGCGCATAGACACAGCCCAGCGCCAGTCCGACGAAAAGTTCCTGAACGAAGTAGGCCATACTGCTCGGTCACGAATGACCGCTGCCTCCTCTCGGTGGCTATTGTGATGCTGTCGGCGGGTGTGAAATGTCGCTCGCGAGTAGGCCGCCCGGCAGGCTCAGATCTTCGCCCAGGTACGCCTTGATGACCTCTGGATTGGCCTGCACCACGGCGGGCAGCCCGGTAGTGATCGCGCGCCCGAAATCGAGCACCATCACGCGGTCCGCGATGCCCATGACCATCGCCATGTCGTGTTCGACCAGAATCTGCGTGATACCCAATTGCTCCTTGATATCCAGAATGATGCTGGCGATGTCTTCGGACTCTTCCAGCCCCATGCCGGCCACCGGCTCGTCGAGCAGCAACAGGCGTGGCTGCAGCGCCAGCGCGCGCGCCAGGTCGGCGCGCTTCTGCAGTCCGAACGGCAAGCTGCCCAGCAGTGCGGCGTGGTAGCGCGCCAGGCCCACCACCTCGAGCAGGTGCAGGCAGTAGGCGCGATTCTCCGCCTCCTCGCGGCGGGTGGGACCCAGGAAGACGCCCCCCAGCAGGATGCCGCTGCGCATACGCGTGTGCCGACCCAGCAGCAGGTAGTCCAGCACGGTCGTGAACGGAAACTGCCCGAGATTCTGGAAGGTGCGCCCGATGCCCGCGCCAGCGATCTGATGCGCGCGCAGGCGCAGCAGATCGCGTCCCGCGAACGTCACACTCCCGGCGGCGGGCTGGTACACCCGCGAGATGACATTGAAGAGGGAGGTCTTGCCGGCGCCATTGGGGCCGATGACGGCGAACAGCTCGCCGGGGCGCACCTCCAGCGAGACCTCGCTGAGTGCGGTGACGCCGGCGAAGCGCACCGTCAACCCGGTAACGGTGAGCAGCGGCTGGTGGTCTTGCGCGGGCTGGGTGGGATTACTCATGCTTCCCACCTCCGCTCGGCCCGCCGCTGGCGCAGCGTGGCGTAGCTGCTCTGCCCTTCGCCCTCATGCAGTCCCAGATAGAAGCTGCGCACGCTGGGATCGCGCAGCAACTCCGCGGCCTGACCCGCCAACGCGACACGGCCGGTCTCGAGGACATAGCCGTGCGTGGCGACGGAGAGCGCCATCTGCGCATTCTGCTCCACTAGCAGCACGGCGGTGCCGCCCGCGTTGATCTCGGCGATGATGGCGCGTATCTGCTGCACCATCTGCGGCGCCAGACCCAGCGAAGGTTCGTCGAGCAGCAGCAGCCGGGGGCTGGCCATCAGCGCGCGCCCGATGGCCACCATCTGCTGCTCGCCGCCCGAGAGATAGCCCGCGACACTGGCGCGCCGGTCGCGCAGCGGGGCAAAGAGTTCCAGCACGCGGTTGTACGCCCGGCGCGCGGCGGCGGCATCGCTGGTGGCCAGCGCTCCGGTGCGCAGATTCTCGTCAACGGTGAGTTCGGCAAAGAGCCGGCGTCCTTCGAGCACCTGCGCGATGCCGCGCCGAACGATCTGACTGGGCGGCAGACCATCGATGCGCTCGCCCTCAAAGGTGATGGTGCCGCGCATGAGGTGCGCGTCGTGGCTGCGCAGCATGCCCGAGATGGCGCGGAGCAGGGTGGTTTTGCCGGCGCCATTGGCTCCCAGCAGGGCGACCACCGCGCGGTCGGCCACGTCCAGTGAGACGCCGCGCACCGCGGCGATGACGTGGTGGTAGGTGACTTCGAGGTCCTGGACCGCCAGCATGGCGCCACCTCCTCCGCCGCGCACCCCACTGTGCGCTCAGAAAACATGACTCATTCGTCATGTTCGCCCAATGATGCCACGCCGGCTCGCGGGTGTCAAGGGCGAATTGCCGGCTGTGGGGGAACTCGCGCGCTGTTGGTGCTCAGCTGTTGGTGTCGCGACCCGTTGGCCGCCGCGGCCCGACTTTGCCGCGCGGCGTGGGCCAGTGTGGCGAAGCACGTGGTGCGCTCGCCAGGGTGGGTCCTCCGGGTCGCGCCAGCGCGGCGGGCCGTGCCGGCCCTGGCGCGGGCACGGGCCGCCGAGAGGGCGCGCTGGCCCGCACTCCGGTGCGCTATCGCGCGGTCCAGTTGTGCGGGACGCGGGGGCTCGCACGACTCCCGCGACAGGACGCTGTATCCCTCTTGCGGGCGACCCATCTGCCGGGTTATACTGGCTACGGAAGCGTTGCATTGAGTCAGGGAGCCTTCCTATGACAGCACAGGACCCCTCATTAGCACAGCGCGATCGCCCCGAGTTTCTCCGTCGCTATCGCTCGCTCGGCGGTTTTCATCTCTCCGCGTGCTATCCCTGACGCTGCCCTCCCCGTCCCCACCGTCTCGTCGGGCCGTGCCCCGCCGCGTCATCCCTCGTCGCACGCTCGTGCCGTGCGCCCCGGTCTCAGTATACCCGTTCGCCTGGCTCCAGGTCAGGCGCCAGCGGTTGACTCGCCAGGGCAACGCACACCACGCACGTCGCTGATCGCTTCCAACCATCGTGAACTGACACCCCCTTGAACGTCCAGGCGTACCGACGGTACGTCCACCATCGCGCTATCCCTTGAAACATCGGCGGCGCGCTCCGCTCTGATTGCTACCCGGCAGGCGGGCCGGGTCGCGGAAGCGCCTGAGGCGGACCCCAGGTCCGCTCGATCCCGGCATTGCTCCATCCGACCCATCGCATGCGACCACTGACCCGATGCATTGCGCATATGCGCGGTCGTCGCATGCGCGACCTGATATACGGTGGACCCGCAGCTGAGACGGAAACGCGCCCGATCCTCGCGCCGCGCGAGGACGTGCGCCGCCGATATGTCC
>DASYGC010000747.1:0-4380 GCA_036000225.1 Ktedonobacterales bacterium
GCGAAGGCGCCGCTTCCCCCCAGGTCACACGCTCATCCTACCATATCCACTACCGCAACACGAGGTAAGGCTTCACGCGCCTAGCTCTCGGGCCGCAGACGATAGCCAATTCCCCACACCGTTTCGATGGCCTCGCCAGACGGCCCGAGTTTGCGGCGTAGCCGCAGTACGACGTTGTCGACCGACCGATCACCACCGACGTAGGCTTCTTTCCAGACCGTTTCCAGCAAATAGTCGCGGCTGAACGCGCGCCCGGGGCTGCGCAGGAGCAGATGCAGGAGCGCGAACTCCGTGGGACTCAGGTCCAGCGGCGCGCCCTCCAGCGTGGCCTGATGCGCCTGGGGATCCAGGCTCAGCGCCCCGCGCGTGACCACATCGCCGCTGGTCTCGCGGTCGGCACTGAGTGTCTGCCGGATCAGCTCCGAGCGCCGCAGCAGTGCGCGCACGCGGGCCACCAGTTCACGCATGCTGAATGGTTTGGTGAGGTAGTCATCGGCGCCGAGCTCCAACCCGACGATGCGGTCGGTCTCTTCGCTGCGCGCGGTGAGCATCAGCACGGGGATCGGCGTTGACTGGCGCAAGCGTCGCAGTACCTCCAGCCCGTCCAGCCGCGGCAGCATCCAGTCCAGAATGACGAGGTCACACGCCTCACGGGCGAAGAGATCGAGTGCGGTCACGCCATCGGCGGCGCGCAGCACCTGGTAGCCGGCGACCTCCAGTTCGCGCACGACCACCTGGGCCAGCTCGGCCGCATCTTCGACCAGCAGAATCGTCGCCATGCCGCAAGCTCGCTAGTTCGGATAGAGGTAGGTGGCGCCAGGATAATCCACACGAATGTACCGATAGTCAACCGCCGCCCAGCCGCCGCCGCGCCAGTACATATTCATCTCACTGATGAGCAGCCATCCGGTATTCTGACCCAATCCAATGCTTTCGACAAACGCATAGTGGCCGACGCTCTGGCCGGGCTGTGGGACGTAGAAGACCGGGTAGCCAATGCGCGGCGTGCCGTGGCCGGGGAAGTTGAGGATGTTGGGATTGCGCGTCAAAGCCTCGGGCCACCAATTGCACCAGCCGAATCCACCAATAACCTGGCCGTTTACCATGTAGTTGAGTGGATTCGGAAAGTAGATCTGCCCAAAGCAGCCCGGTGGCACCGTCCAGCGCGACACCGGCACGGTCCACACGATCGAGCGATCCGCCGTGCAGGGCTCACCGGCCCAGATCCCGGCGGGCAGCGAGAGCTGCGCCACCGTCGGCGGCGGGATGTAGGGCGCCGAGCGCGCCTGCGCAAACCATGCCGTCGGCATGCACAGTTTCTCGCCAACATACAGCGGCTTGGCGGCATCAACGTGGTTGGCCTTGGCCACCGTGAGCGCATCGCTCTGGTGTGCGGCGCTGATATCTTTCAAGGTGTCACCAGGCTGGACCGCATACCAGTTGCATGCGGAGGCCGTGGCCACTCCCGTCAGGTTCGGCACCACGAAGATCGCGCCAATCACCGCGATCGCGGCGAGATTGCCCAGCACCCACAGTGGCACACGCCGTTTATGTGGCGTCAGACCCCGGCTGAAAGGGCTGATGCGCTGGCTCCCTGAGCCACGCACGATCAGTCCTCCGGTTATCGCCATGCCATTGCCGCGCGGCTCGGAGCGCGTCGCGACCTGACGCGCCGATGCCGGGGGCTGGTCGTGTCGCGCCGGCACGCTCGGTTCGCGCGCCACGAGCGCCCGGTCAACGGCATCGGGAACCTGGCGCGGCGTGGTCGCCGCGCTCGACAGGGTGCGATGCTGGCCCGTTCGCGTGCGGGGCGTCGAGTGTGATTGGGGGTCCACGGCAAACTCCTCACGCATCCGCTTGAGTGTCTGGATGGCTCTGACTGGCAGGACATCGGAGGCGACTCAGGCTTTGTGACGCTTCTGCTACTGTAGCAGATACAGACGCACACTGCTCAGTCTGCCGCGCGCGGTTGGGAGAGAAGTACCGCCTGGACCCGATCAGTCAGGCAGCGCCTCATCCTCATCGAAGCGGCCGGTATACGGGCCGCTGATTCCTTGATGGAGCACGCGCAACGCGAGGAGAGCGCAGCGCTGGCGTGCCGGTCCGATGGTGACACCCAACATCTCCAGAATGTCGGCGGGGGTGAGGGCCTTTAACTCCTCCAGCGTCGCGCCCTCGATACGCTCGGTCAGCATCGAGGCGGATGCCTGACTGATCGCGCAGCCCCGCCCGTCGAAGCGCACCTCACTCACGCGCTCGCCGTCCAGTCGCAGGTCCAGTTCGATACGATCCCCACACAAGGGATTCGTGTCGCCGGCGTGGACATCGGGATGGTCGAGGTGGCCGTGGTTACGTGGGTCGCGGAAGTGGTCGAGAATGTACTGACGGTACAGGTCATCCATGTGGCTACTCCGGGGCGTGGGGTCAAAGGGCGAAGATGGCGCGCGCCCGCTCCAGGGACTCGGCCAGCGCGTCGATCTCGGCGCTGGTCGTGTACACGTAGAAACTCGCGCGCGCCGTGGCCGGGAGGTGGTAGCGTTCCATCAACGGCTGTGCGCAGTGATGACCGGCGCGTACGGCGATCCCTTCGCGATCGAGCAGCGTCGCCAGATCGTGTGGGTGAATCTCGCCCAGCGTGAACGATACGACGCCCCCGCGCCGGTCGGCTGGTGGTCCGTAGATCGTCAGCTCGGGCACCGCGCTCAGGCGTTCGAGCGCGTAGGCCACCAGCGTTCGCTCGTGCTGGTGCACGCGCTCCATCCCAAGACCCGTCAGATAGTCGATCGCGGCGCCCAGTCCCACGGCTTCAACGTAGGCCGGTGTACCTGCCTCGAACTTCCAGGGCAGATCGGCCCAGGTGGACCCGCTCAGGTGGACTTCGCGGATCATGTCGCCACCACCGAGAAACGGCGGCAGCGCCTCCAGCAGCTCGGCGCGCCCCCACAGCACGCCGATGCCCGTCGGCCCCAGCATTTTGTGCCCGCTGAACGCGAGGAAATCGCAGTCCAACTCGCGCACATCCACCGGCAGATGCGGCACGCTCTGCGCACCGTCCAGCAGCACCAGGGCGCCAGCGGTGTGTGCCTGCGCGATCAGCTGCTTGACCGGCGGCTGGGTCCCCAGCACGTTCGACATCTGGGTCAGCGCCACCAGTTTTGGCCGCGAGGTGGCGAGCAGGCGCTCGTACGCGGGTAGATCGAGTTCGCCGTCATCGGTGATTGGCACATACTCGACGCGCGCGCCCGTGCGTCCTACTGCCAGTTGCCAGGGCACGATGTTGCTGTGGTGCTCCATCTCCGTGGACAGGATCACATCGCCCGGCTTCAGGTTGGTATCCGCCCAGGTACGCGCCACCAGGTTGATGGCCTCGGTAGTGTTGCGCGTGTAGATCACTTCGCGAGCGCTACGGGCGTTGATGAAGCGCGCGATCTTGCGGCGCGCCCCTTCATAGGCGCGGGTGGATTCTTCGCTCAGGGTATACGCGCCGCGGTGAATGTTCGCGTTCGAGTGGCGATAGATCTGGTCCATCGCGTCGAGGACGACCTGGGGTTTCTGCGAGGAGGCGGCGCTATCCAGATAGACGAGCGGCTTGTCGTTTACCTGGCGCGTGAGGATCGGAAAGTCCGCGCGTGGCGCCAGCGAGCTGACTCCCGAAACGGTCTCAAGCACAGCGGCCCTCCTCTTTAGTGGTAAGGGACAGGCGATGACTCGCCCGTCCCTTGCAGACGATCTTCCCCTGGATTGGCCAGTGGCACCCGCTATTCCGGCTCTTTCTCACCGGTCAGCCACTCATAGCCCTTGTGCTCCAGTTCCTTCGCAAAGTCGGGACCACCCGTCTTCACGATCTGTCCCTGAAACATCACATGCACCACGTCTGGCGTGATGTAGTCCAGAATGCGCTGATAGTGCGTGATGATCAGCACACCCAACTGGGGCCCGCGCAGGGCGTTGACGCCCTCGGACACGATGCGTAGCGCATCGATATCGAGCCCGGAATCGGTCTCGTCCAGCAGTGCCATCTCCGGCCTGAGCATGGCCATCTGTAAGATTTCCGCGCGTTTCTTCTCGCCGCCCGAGAAGCCTTCGTTGATGTAGCGATTGACGAAGGTGGTGTCCACTTTCAGCAGTGCCATCTGTTCCGTCAGCAACTTGCGAAATTCGGCGGGCGGGATGCCCCGGCGCTTGGCAATGGGCACCGCGGCCACCGGTGGCGCGTCGGGATCGTAGCCCTGGCGCCGCGATTCGAGCGCGCGTCGCAAAAAGTTCGAGACGGTCACCCCTGGTACGGCGGAAGGGTATTGGAACGCCAGAAACAGCCCCATGCGCGCCCGTTTGTCTGCGGACAGTGCCAGAATGTTCTGTCCCTTGAAGATCACCTCA
>DASYGC010000748.1:0-2799 GCA_036000225.1 Ktedonobacterales bacterium
GCGTGCAGCGCGTCCTCGATCTCCGCCGGCGTGTGGATGCGACCCATCCAGCGCAGCAGACCGGCGTCGAAGCTCTGCGCACCCATACTCAGCCGCGTGATGCCCACCGCGTGCAGCTCGCCCAGATGCCCCCGCTCGAAGGCGCCGGGGTTAGCCTCCAGCGTGATCTCGGCGGCGGCATCGACCGCGAATGCCTGGCGTGCGGCGCCCAGCAGCCAGGCCACCTGGTCGGCAGTCAGCAAGCTGGGCGTGCCCCCACCGAAGAAAATCGTGCGGCAGCGCCGTGGCCGTCCATCCGGCAGGCGCGCGCGCTCACCCGCCAGTGCGATCTCGGCGGCGAGCGCCGCGACATAGCGCTCGCGCAGCCCCAGCATCCCCGCGTAGGAGTTGAAGTCACAGTAATGGCACTTGGCCTGGCAGAACGGAATATGCAGGTAGAGCGAGATCGTGTCGAGCAGCGGCCCGCTATCCGCTGGGCCGCTCACGGCGTCGGTAAGGGGGCGGCGGTGGTGTGGCGCGTCAGGCACGGCGCTGGATGCGCGCTTGGATGTATGGATGGCTGCGGTCACGCTGAGGACCCCCGAAAACACGGGGGACGTCCACACATCGCGGACGTCCCCCGTGGTGTTGATCGAACGACAGCCAGGACTACTGTCCGCTCGGGACACTGCCGCCCGGAACGCCCGGTATCGAGCTGCCAGGGCTGCCCGCGCCCGAATTCGGATTGAAGTTCGGCAGGGCCGCATTGAGATTGGGCAGTGACGGCATATTGCGGCTCGCCGTCTCCATCGTCTGGTCGGCGGTGGTGATATGCACCCCCGGCAACACCTTCTGGCCACCGATCCAGTGGTCGATAGCGTTACTCTGCGCCGCCTGCAGCGAGGTGGGATCAACCACGCGGTTCGCGTCGACGCCCAGCACCTGCGCGACGTCGAAGGTGCCTGTGCTGTCCAGCAGAATCGGACTGAAGTCGCCGGTTTTCGGCGTGGAGCTAAACACCCAGTTGTCGATGGCTACCTCGCCATTGCCGTAGAAAATCCAGCCCAGATCGCCGCCCACGGTCTTAGAGGTCGCATCGAGCGAGAGCTGCTTGGCCAGCGTGGCCCAGTGGGCGTCTGAGGAATCCTTGACCAGTTGCGCGCGCACGCTCGCGGCACTGGCTGAGGTACCCACCTGGATCCGCCGCACATGGAATTGCTGGGTCGGCGAGGTGATGAGGGTGGTGATATAGGATTTCATCATGTCATGTCGCAGGTCAACGGCGAGGCCGGCGCGAACGTCATCGTTGCTGAGGCTATCCTGGCTCAGGAACTGCGCGTACGTCTCGCCCTTGGGGAATGCCTGCTTGAAGGCGTTCAGCGCGTCGTCGATCTGCTTCGCGCTGGGGGTGAACTTCGTGGACGACACCCCCTTGGCCTCGAACTGGCGCGCGCCATTCTGAATGAGCTGGTCGTTGGTCAGGTTGTCGATGGCAGTCTGGGTGATGGTGGCTTTCGCATAGTTGCCCTCATCCGCCTGAATCAAGCTGATCAACGCCTGATCGCGATTCGCCGCGCCCGCCTTGCCCGCCTGGGCGTCCTGGCTGGCTTGCGCCTGTTGCTTGAGCTCGGACTGCAGGCGATTCCACAGCGTCTGGGCGGTGTATGCCAGATACTTGCGATAGCTATTCTGGGTAATACCGGTGCCATTGACCGCAATAATGGACTGATTGGGGATGAGAACGTTCTGTTGCAGCACGCCGAAACCAAACACCCCGAGAATCGCGACGATGATGATGGCCCAGAAGGTATACGCCGCCCGGTTCTGGATGCGGTGCTTCTGCAGTCGCGAGAATTGGCGCCCCCAGCCGAATATCAGCGGCTTGCCATCGCGCCGGATATCCAGACCTCCATGCGCGCGTTGCCGCTGGTAGCGAGTGGAAGATTTCCTGCCACCCTGGCTGGAACCGGACGGCTTGCGGTTCGTGGAATTGGATGGTGGTTGGCGAAGCGTCTGATTACTCATGCGTCCCGGTCTCCCCGATTAGTCCGCGGCAGCGAGAGCGGCGCCGCCCGTTGGGCCGCCCGCGCTACCGTATAAAGGCTATGCGCCGTGGATATGTTGCGCGGTGTACGGCAACAGAGCCATGTGCCGCGCGTTCTTCAGTGCCACTGTCAACAGGCGTTGATGCTTGGCGCATGTGCCGGTCTTGCGGCGTGGTTCGATCTTCGCCCGGTCTGACAAATAGCGGCGGAGCTTGCCGACCTCCTTGTAGTCGATCTCGCGCACGTGATCGACACAGAAGGTACACACCTTGCGCCGCGAACGGAAGTCGCGTCCACGCCCGCCGAAGCGTGGCCGATCGCCAAAGCGGTCGGGCCGGTCACCCGAGCGCTCAGGTCGGTCACCAAAGCGGTCGGGTCGGTCGCCAAAGCGCTCGGGCCGGTCGCCAAAGCGCTCAGGCCGGTCGCCGGTGCGCGGCGGGCCGGAATAGGAGCCCTGGCCGGTGGGTCCGGCGGTGCCCGAGGCGTCGTCTCTGCGTTGCATGCTCACTACTCCTCGTACGTATGGGGTTGCCGGCCCACCAGGCAAACCCTGGCTGGCCGGCACGTCAGGATGGCCGCGCTTGCCGCGCGACCGGGCGGCTCAGCGAGCCACCCAGATCGGCATTGCGCCCGCCGCGGCGGGCGCAATCCGCGTGTACTCGTCACCTAGAACGGAATGTCGTCGCCCGAGACGTCGTCCATGCCAGGACCCGCGGCGGCGCCACCAGAGCGCTCCTTCGGATCCAGCATTTGCATGTCGTTCAGCGTAACATCC
>DASYGC010000749.1:0-6568 GCA_036000225.1 Ktedonobacterales bacterium
TTCGAGCGCGAGGGGTGTTCCTTTGGTTGCGACCACGCTACAGGGCCCGTCCAAGATCGAGAGTATCTCGCAACTTGAGCTGGCGGTAGTCGTCACCATGGATCCGGAAAAGATGATCTCCTCCAGCGCGAAATATTGACAAGCTACTAATATCCTGCGTTGCACTCCCTCGTCTTGGGTTCTCAATGGCACGGGGCGCACGGATTCGCTCCCAAGCGGCTCGAACTTCATCACTTGCAGAGCTTGCTGGACGTGCAGTTCACGAGGTTGCCCATCACGTTGCCGGCGTCCGTAATCGTACAGCCGATAGGTGATGTCAGAGTACTCCTGAAGCTCATAGAGCACAACACCGCCACCGATGGCATGAACCGTGCCCGAAGGCACAAACACCACATCACCCGAGTGTACGGCAAACGTGTGGAGTAAGTCTTCCAACCGATGTTCACCGACCGCACGCCGGACTTCCTCTTCACTGACCGCCCGTTGGAATCCGAGCACCAACTTGGCAGCAGGTTCGGCCCGCAAAATATACCAGGCTTCGGTTTTCCCCAGTTTGCCTGGAGCAAACTCCTGGGCCTGCGCGTCATTGGGATGAACCTGGACAGACAGGTTTTCCCGCGCATCGATGAACTTGGCCAGCAGAGGAAAGCGATGACCGAACAGCTCGATCGCTCGCGTACCTAGCAGTGCCTGGTCAAGCTCCATGACCACCTGCCCTAGCGTCATGCCCGCATAGGCGCCATTCTCGACGACATTGCCGACCTCGGTTTCCCATGACTCGCCAACATCAACATCCGGCGGAAGCGACTTACGGGCCACCGTGGCGAGGTTGCGACCACCCCATATCGTTGCATGCAGACTTGCCCGTAGCTTCAGCGGGGATACCTTCCCACGTGCCTGCGACACAGCGTACTCCTTGTGAATCGTCGACTGCTGGTATAAAGGACAACCAGCGCAATCCCGCGGACCAGTAAATGAAACGGAGCGAAATCGGCAAAGCGTACGACTCACCTGCGCCAACCGCATGATTCGTGTAGCCTAGTGAGCGATTCGCAAGGTGCGGGCCAAACAACCATACCTACGCGTGATCCAAAGGCGCGATACGCCGCAGAACAGGTTTCTCTGCTCCGCGGCGTATCAACCCCGACCTCTCGCAGCTCGCCGGTCACGAAACCCGATTGAGTAACTCCACGGCACGCAACACGGCCTCACGCGCCTGCTCGGGAGGAGAATCACGCAACGTCTCGTCGACATGGCACTTCAAGACCTCAATGGCCACCCTATCCATGGCAGCGCGGGCCGCTAGAATCTGCGTGACCACTTGCTCGCACGGCTTTCCTTCGCCAAGCATGCCGATGATACCGCGAATTTGGCCCTCGATGCGCCGAAGGCGCAACTGCATATCAGATTCGGTCCCGTTGAGCACGGCCATGGGTAACCTCGCGTTCTGCGATGACGTGGGAGACCAGCTACGATGCCCGCGCCGCAATTGTGTTTTCGATCGAACGCTTCAGATCCTCTCGCGGACGAACGCCGATGATTCGAGCGACTTCATTGCCACCCTGGAAGAACAGGAGCGTTGGAATGCTCTGAATCCCAAATTGCGAAGACACGGCCAGGTTCTCGTCAGTGTTGAGCTTGGCGAACACCATCTTGCCGGCATACTCATTGGCGAGATCTTCGAACGTGGGTGCCATCATCCGGCATGGACCACACCATGGCGCCCAGAAATCGACGACGACTGGCTTGTCTGATTTCACTACGAGCGTGTCGAAGGTCTGATCAGTGACCTCAACGTATGCATTCGACATGTGCGCTTCCTCTCTGGGGGCAATGGTGCCCGTGCTGGACCTCTGGTTACCCTACCCGGGTACCGTACACATGATAGCACGCCGTTACACATGCCGTCAAACACGCCGATGTTCCGCATTGTATTCGGCGCGTCGCCAGATGCTATGATCTGGAGTAGATCTGGAGCTCGTTCTTTGCGAGGCGCAATACTGGCATCACTGCTCCCTTCTGCCACCACTGTTATGCAGCACGGAAAGGCACGCACCCGCATGGCCCTTGCTGACGGCACCATCTACCTTGACCATGCGGCCACTACGCCGACACGCCCAGAGGTGGTCGCCGCGATGCTTCCATTTTTTTCTGACGCGTTTGGTAATCCCAGCAGCATTTATGCGCTCGGTCGCCAGAGTCATCAGGCACTCGACAATGCCCGTCGACAGGTGGCACAGGTGCTCAACTGCCGGCCCACAGAGATCGTTTTCACTGGAGGCGGCTCAGAAGCCGATAACCTCGCGATCAGAGGAATCGCTACCGCACCACGCAGACGTGGTCAGCATCTCATTACGAGCGCGCTCGAGCACCACGCGGTACTGCATACTTGTCAGTCTCTCGAACATCAA
The DNA here is from genome assembly GCA_036000225.1 of Ktedonobacterales bacterium. Taxonomy (GTDB): domain Bacteria; phylum Chloroflexota; class Ktedonobacteria; order Ktedonobacterales; family JADMIN01; genus DASYGC01. The sequence goes on from DASYGC010000749.1 coordinate 2,412, forward strand.
GGATTCACCGTCACATATCTGCCGGTCGATAGCTTTGGTCGGGTCAGCCCAGCCGCGCTTGCCGAGGCACTGCGAGACGATACCGCGCTGGTGAGCATCATGTATGCGAATAACGAGATCGGCACGATCCAACCGATCACCGAGCTCGGAGCGCTCTGCCGCGCTCGTGGGGTGCCTTTCCATGTCGATGCGGTGCAGGCCGGCCCTTCACTTCGTCTTGATGTGACGCAGCTCCAGACAGATCTGCTAACCCTTTCGGCGCATAAATTCTATGGGCCGAAAGGCGTCGGTATCCTCTATGTGCGCCAGGGAACGCGCATCCAACCGCAGGTTCTTGGTGGTTCTCAGGAGCGCAACCGGCGAGCTGGCACCGAAAACGTCGCGGGGGTAGTCGGCGCGGCCGCCGCGCTCACCCTTGCTTATCAGGAACAACAAAGTGAGAACATTCGCCTTCTGCGGCTACGCGAGCGGCTTATCGCGGGCATCCTTCGCATCGCTGGCACTCGGTTGACTGGCCATCCCGACGAGCGTCTTCCGAACAGCGCTAGCTTTGTGCTCGAAGGCGTGGAAGGTGAGTCGCTCCTGCTCAATCTTGATCTGCTGGGAATCGCCGCCTCCAGCGGCAGCGCCTGCACCACCGGCGATATCGAGCCCTCGCACGTTCTAACGGCCATTGGACTCACTTCGGATCAGGCACGGGGGCACTTGCGGCTTACATTGGGCCACAGCAACACGGACGAGGACGTGGATGCTGTACTGCGGGCGTTGCCCGAAGTTGTGGCGCGCGTTCGTGGGCTTTCAACCTCCCTCATATGACCAAGCGAGCGTGCGCATCGCATCGCAATACAGAGATGTATTCCATCACTTCGCCGCTCGCAACGCATCACGGCTTTCGGCCACTCGCTGGAAACAAACCGCTAGCGGACCGAATCCATCGAGCCATGAGAAAGCGACTGGGCGGTGAGAAATAGAGACGCTGACGTTCGCGAGCTGCTTGACGCCCACAATCTGGACGAAGGCGATCTCCGCCGCAATCTCGCCGATATCCGCTTGATCAATTCGCTACTTGGGTGGACGTCATACACCTCCAGGCAGGTGTGTCGCGTGGCTCGTGATGGGGGTCTCCAAAAGTTCTCGCTACTGGACATCGCTGCCGGCTCCGCGGATATCTCGATCGCGGTGGTCCGCGTGGCGCGCCGTGCCGGGCTCGATGCTCAAGTTGTCGCGACCGATATCAATCCGAAAATTGTCGCCATCGCGCGCGACCACGCCGCGCCGTATCCGTCTGTGCATGTCGAGCAGAGCGATGCCCTGGCGCTTCCTTACCCGTCCGGCAGCTTTGACATCGTACTTTGCACATTGGCCCTACATCACTTTGACCCAGCGTTCGCGGTGCAGGTGTTGCGCAATATGGCACGCGTTGGCCGGCACGTGCTCGTCTTTGATGTGATGCGTTCGCGTGCGGCATACGCTGGGGCGCTGCTTCTGACTCGGGCAACCAGGATGACCACTATGACACGGCACGATGCACCAGTCTCGGTACGAAGGGCCTATTCCCGACCGGAGCTTGCCGCACTCGCTCAAGCGGCGGGGATCCGCAACGCACGAATCTGGGTAAGCATGCCGTTTCGGCTTGCGCTCTCGGCTCCAGGTGAGGCCGAATCGTCATAGAATGGCCGCGACCCATCTGCGGGCCAATTGCCAGAAAGCGCGCGATCAATGCGTGATGAAGACATCGAGGACATCTGGGATGTCGCCATCATTGGCGCGGGACCCGCGGGGTCCGCCACGGCGACTCATCTCGCGCGCAATGGTCATCGCGTGGTGCTCGTTGACCGGGGGCGTTTCCCGCGCGACAAACCCTGCGCGGAATATTTGAGTCCAGCGGCGGAGCCGCTTCTCGTTGAGCTCGGCGTAACTGACCTCGTATCGAGTGCCCAAACCAGCCGACTGCGGGGATTCCGCATATTCGCGCCGAGCGGGGTGGTCTTTCAAGGAGATTTCGCCGCGACCCGTGACGCCGCTGGCTGTAGTGTATATGAGTCAGGTCTCGCGATTCCACGCCTGCGACTCGATGCCGCCCTGCTGGCAGGCGCACGGCACGTGGGGGTGGACGTGCGCGAAGGGTGGCGTTTGGCACAACTGTATCGTCAGCCCAACGCTCGCCATTGGATACTGCGCTCGGCTGAAGGCGGCGAATCTATCAGCGCTCGCCTGTTAATCGCCGCGGATGGACTTCACTCCACCGTGGCGCGGCGGCTTGGACTCCATACGCCGGGGCGAATGCGCAAGATTGCCCTGGTCGCTCATGTTCGCGGGATTGCCGGACTGAGTGACTATGGCGAAATGCATATTGCCGACCGACGCTACGTCGGACTCGCTCCGCTCGAGTCCCGCATAGTTGGCGACTTGTGCAATGTAGCGATGGTTGTAGATGAGCGGAGGGATGGCCAACATCTCTCGGGCCGTGCTCAGCAGTACCTGCTGAAGACCCTTGCGACGTTTCCGCGATTGCGAGGACGACTGGACCACCTCGAAGTGGTGCGACCTACGCTGGCGACGAGCCGGCTCAGCGTACGCGCACGCCACGTATCCGGTGATAACCTGCTGCTTGTGGGTGATGCGACGGGCTACTACGATCCATTTACCGGTGAAGGCATCTATCGCGCTCTCCGTAGTGCTCAGTTAGCGGCGCGAGTGGCGGACGCCGCCCTGAACACGGGCGACTTGAGTGCGCACATTCTCGCTCACTATGATCGTCTGCTGCGTGACGAATTCCGTGGCAAGCGCACCATTGAGTCTATCATCCAACTAGCCGTGCGGGTGCCGGCATTGACGGACCATATTGCCAGGGTCTTGAGTCAGCACAAATCTATGGCCGATACCATCGTCGCCGTGACTGGCGATTTTCTGCCGCCATCCGCAGTGCTGCGCCCTGGATACTTGATCCGACTGGTACTCTGAACTGAGAACATCAGAAGCGCAACAAACAGGTCTCCAGAGTGAGGCCTGGCCCGAATGCGATCATGACACCCCACTCGCCCCGCCGGGTGCGCCCAGCACGTAACAATCGGTCAAGAATCAAGAGCACCGTGGCCGACGAGCAGTTGCCATGGTCGCGGAGCACCTCCCACGAGAGAGCCAGCTGGTCATCACTCAGTTCGAGCTTGTCCTTTGCGACTTCGAGAATGCTTGGCCCTCCCGGATGGATCAACCAGTGCGCCACATCCGAAAGCGCCAATCCATGCGGATCGAGCAGATGCTCAACCACGCTCCGCAGGTGGCGGCGCAGAGTGACTGGGACCCTTGGCGAAAGTCGCATGGCGAATCCTTGATCGGTGATAGTCCAAGTCATTTGATCCGCGGCCCCAAAGTCGGCGGCGCAGTACGTGTCGACCACCTCGGGCCCAGGGCTGTTCCGATCGTCGCCAATCAGCACCGCCGCTCCCGCATCGCCGAAGAGTGCCATCGAGGTGATCGTCTCCGTGTCGAGCGACGGAAAAAAATGGAGCATGGACAACTCCACGCTCGCAATCGCTACCGTTGCGTTCGGATCTGCCCGAACGGTCGCAAGAGCCTGGCGCAGAGCCACCATCGCACCGTAGCAGCCCATATGGCCGATCATCAAACGTCGAACATCGCCAGGCATGTGGAGGTCGCCCGCGAGTTCAATGTCGAGACCTGGAGCGCTGTAGCCAGTACACGAAACGCATATGAGATCGGAGATGTCGGCTGCTTGGCGTGTGCTCAAAGGTGCCAGACATGCCCGCATGGCCGCACGTCCTAGCTCCAGCGCTGCTGTCCGATAGGTTGCCATGCGCTCGCCAGTTGACCGGGGGCGGTCGTAAAACTCGTTCAGATCGACAGCGCTCGACCGTTGCGCAACGCCGGTGGCGGCAAAAAGTCGCGCGATGCGGCGCGCATCCGGGGCGGCCGCCGTCTTCGATTCCCAGGATGGACCGAGAATACGCTCGGACGCCAGGCGCAAGATCTCCCCTTGCTTGTAAAAATAGCGCGGTAGCGCGGTCCCCACCGACAGTATCCGTGGTTGGATTGACACGAAGCGGCGCTCCAATCCTACTGGAATCAACGGGCGAGCTTCCAGGTATGTATCTTGCGGTACGCCGCCAGGTTACGCGATCACGAGTGAGTTGACT
>DASYGC010000750.1:0-7168 GCA_036000225.1 Ktedonobacterales bacterium
TTTCCCCGCATCTGGTACGAGAGTATCTTGAGCGCTTCGGCATCCAACCTGGCCAGCGCGTGCTCGATCACTTTTGTGGGACCGGGACCGTGCCGGTCGGAAACCTAGCCAGAGGAGGGGGTACACATCCCAGGCATAATCCTGGCAAATGGATTTCCTGCCGTCATGACATAGCTGCCCCTCAATTACTGTTAGCGCTAGCGTCCGCGTGTTGCAAGGCCGGGTGCGTCGAGCCTGGACAAGGTGCCGCGGCCAGCCTCGTGCCGGTCCAGGAGATGCTGCGTGAGATGGGCGCAAGTATTGCAGCGAGGTCAGAGGTGGCTGTGCGGACTCATGACAGCACGAGCCACCTGCCCGCCTGCACGCGAGCGTGACAATCGCCACGGTTGCAGACCTGCGCGGGAGCATCATCTTGCGGGATCCGACGCGGGCCGCACAACTCGCGGCGCAGGCGCGGAGCGTACGTGCTGACGCGGCACGGCTATTCCAATCCCACCTCGCCACGCCGAGCAGGTCGCAGGATGCGACGCTGACGGCGCGGGTCTCCGATCTGCTCCGTGACTGGATTGCCGCCGACGCCAGAACGCAGTCCACGGTGCGGAGCAGCAGCATCGACGCGGTGGCCCAAGGGCTCAGTATGTCGGTTGTGTCCGAGGCGCCGGCCGGCGGCCCTCGCGACGACCCTGCTCGAGCTCGTGGATCTGAACCAGCAACTCGTCAGCCACAACTCGACCCAAGGGTATCGAAGCTGATCGGCACCCCCAGCTGGGCTCGGTGGTAGGAAAGGTTTCGGCAGCGAGGATTTCATACGGTCCGTGGCGATGATGCAGTTGAATTTGGTGCCTCCGCCCTCGACCCCGCCATACACTCCTCGTTCCATCACGTCCCCTCAGTTCCGTCGAAGGCTACATGCGTATCGGCCGGCGACTGAGGACGGTAATGCCGGCTGCGGCCAGGGTGTCCACCAGCACGTCCGCCATGAGGCCGTAGCCGCCCACGTGCGGGTGCAGGCCGTCGTCGGCAAGCCCAGGCTTGAGCGTCAGGCCGTCGGCATCGACGAGGTGCCGGTGATAGTCCACGTACACTGCCCCGGCTGCCTTGGCCGATGCTCGCAGGCGCTCGTTCGTGCGCGCAATCAGCCGGTTGCGTACGGGTGTGTTCCCATTGGACGGGATGTCGGTCGGCAGCATGCTACAGATCGCGATCGCGATGCCAGCCGCCTGCGCCATGGCGATCATCGCCGACACATCACGGACGATCTCGTCCTCGATCTCGTCTTCCGATCGCCTCTCCATCGGATCCCAGGGGTCGAGGTCCCACGTGTTATTCACGCCGCTCTTGAACACCACCAGGCTCGGGCGCAGGTGCAGCACGTCGGCCGCGAACCGCCTGCGGATGAACGGCGTGCGGTCGCCACCGATGCCGCGGTTCATCATGAGGCCGGCTTGCGCCGCGAAGAAGCAGTCGAGCTGCCACATGTCGGTGATCGAGTCGCCGGCAAACACGGCGTCGATCGGCAAGCCAGTCGCCAGCAAGGCTTCATTGTGGCCGTCAAACACGCCACGCCGTGAATCGGCCGCTGCGGCAAGACTGAACAGGCCAGGTCGGTTCAGACTAGGTCGCTCCATGGGAACCCCTTCTCGCTTTCATAGACTCGGTGGCAATGTCGCGTGTGTCAGGAGCCCGCTATGTGCGGCCATATCCGGAGCTGGTGACCCTCTGCCGGCCGGGCATCACGCGAGGGTCATCGGTGGGCCAGGCGTACACGGAATGAGTGGACGCCGAACGTTCTCAAGGCAAAGGTCATTCGATTCCCATCTACCTGAGGAGCAGGGGCTGCCGTGTCCTGCTCCTCCAGGACGGTTACCGCCTGTGCCGACATAATCGGACTGCAGAAGACCAGCTCGGTCGTCTGCCTGCCTCCGGCACAGTCGTACACCCGCACGATAATACCTTCGCCGTCTTCCGCGGGTTTCACCGTATCGATCACGGCATGCCGGCCGCTGGTAGTGACGAGCGACTGACTGGCCGGCAAGGAGCCTCCGCCGCCGGTCGCCCTGAGCGCCGTGACCGGCAGGTTGAGCGCATAGGCGGCTTGCACGGTCTCCTCCACCGTCCACGCCGGCCCGTGGGGCCAGAGGGCGTAGCAGCAGTACTGGATGCCCTGATCGGCCTCTGGGTCGGGGTCGATACCCGACTTCAGCAGGGTTAGGCGCAGGGTTCCGCCCAGACAGTCGTGGCCGTACTTGCTGTCGTTGAGCAGGCTCACACCATATGCCGCTTCCGACAGGTCGGCCCAGCGGTGGGCCGCAACCTCGAAGCGTGCTTGGTCCCAGCTCGTGTTGCGGTGCGTCGGTCGCTCCACCCAGCCGAAGGCGCATTCGTAGCGAGCGTTCATGTTTCGCACGGCTAGTGGGAACGCCGCCTTGAGCAGCACCTGATGGTGGTGCCAGTCTATCCTGGTCTGAAAATCGATGCGCGGCAGCTCGGCGTGCAGGAGGATGCGCTGCGTGATCGTCGATCCGTCCCACTCGCGGCGCAGCTCCACCCCGGCGCGTAGTGGGCCTTGCTCCACCACCGTCCAATCGTCGACTGACGCCAGATCCCAGGACTTCCGCGTGTAGAAGCTATTGATATCCCAGGCGTCGGCATCGTTCGGTTTGTCTTCAAAAGCCTGGAGGCGATTGCCCCGGCCACCAGGCAGCAGCACCTCACGCCGGTGGCGCTTGTCGTAGAGCCGCGAGATCTGGCCGGCGTCATCCAGCTCCAACAGGAAGAAGCGATTCTCCAACTGCCGCTCGCTGGCCACCAACGTCATGTTGGCAGGACTAGCCGCGGCGCGACCAAGCGGCACGGCGCGATAGCCCAGCGCCGGCACGCGCAGCCCTCCAACCAGCACCTGCCGTCGCCCATCCAGCGCTGTCACCTCCTGTGTCGGCAGCGGTTCGCCATCGTGGCCCAGGAGAGCGTGCCCTGCGACGAGCGCGGCGTCGACGGCGACGTCAGCGCGCTCCCAGGGCAGGCTGCTGAACAGCACGAGTCGGTCCTCCGGGCCGGCCATCCCAGCGGCAAGCGCTTTCTGCGCTTCATGCCGCACCCTGCCGGCAAGCACCTGCACCCGCGCGTGGTCCTGCGCCTGGTCCCGGTAGACCTCGCCGATCGAGCTGCCCGGGAGGATGTCGTGAAACTGGTTGAGCAGGAGCAACTCCCAGGCCCTGGCCAGAAATACCTGCCAGCCGGCGCCCGCCGCGCCGTCTGACGCAGCCCAGGCCGCCCACAGCTCGGCGTCGTGCAGCGCATGCTCACCGCGGCGGTTGCCGGACTTGACACCCGCCTGACTGGTGTAGACGCCGCGGTGATGCTCGAGGTAGAGCTCGCCATCCCATACGGGCGTTTCGGGATCGGCGAACAGGCGATCGTGCAGGGCCTGCAGGAACGGCCCGGCGGGGGCCGGTGTGAGCCGTGGAAATCCGGGGTAGGCAGCCATGCGCCGCACCTTCTCCAGCATGTCCGCGGTGGGGCCGCCGCCACCGTCGCCGTGGCCGAACGGGTAGAGTACGGTATCGTTTTGCGCCTTGTCCCGGTAGTGCTCCCAGGCACTGGACACCTCGTATGGTGTCACGTGGGCATTGTAGGTCGCGACGCCGCGCAACGGGTGTTCGGGATCCGTAAGCCACGTGTCGACCGACCAATCGATGCGTGCCGTCAGGAGGTAGGCCAGCACTTCCGTGCCGTCCAGCCCGCGCCAGCGAAAGGTGTCGTGGGGTATTGCGTTGGTGTCGTTCCAGGACAGCTTGCTCGTCACCATGGTATGCACGCCCGCGCTGCGCATTAGTTGTGGGAGTGCCGCGGAGTAGCCGAACGTGTCCGGCAGCCAGAGGATCCCGCACCGCAGGCCGAAGCGTGCCTGGATGGCGCGCTGGCCATAGAGCAGCTGCCGCGCGAGCGACTCCCCTGACGTCAAGTTCACGTCCGGCTCGACCCACATCGCCGCCGCGGGCTCCCAGCGTCCTTCGCGCACCCGTGCCTCTACTTGCCGGTACAGCGCAGGCTCGTCCTCCTCCAGCCATGCGTAGTGCTGCACCTGGCTGGCGAGGAAGTGGTACTCCGGATACGCCTCCATGAGCCGGAGGGCGGTGGACCAGGAGCGGGCGACTTTGCGCCGCGTCTGGGAAACTGTCCACTTCCAGGCGGTGTCGATATGCGCATGCCCCGTGGCCAGCACCTGACCGGGTGCGGCCCATTCGGCAGCAAGGCGGGGCAATCCTTCCGCCAGTACCGCGCGTGCTTCTCGCCTGGAGGCCCCGTGTGCGCTGGAACCCGGACGGCGGCGGTCGACGAGTCGTTCGGCCTTGAGCAGCAGGGCCTGCAGCTGCGTGCGCGCTGGGTGGTCCGCGGGCAGTACTCGCAGCGTATCGGCGCCCACGAGCAAGTCGTAGCCATAGGCTCGCGCTTCCGCGTCCACTTGCCGCAGGCCGCATGGCTCTACGACGCAGGTCTCGCCGTCTCGACGCGGCGCCTGGTTCACGGCGTAGGTCTCGATGAGTACCTCGTGCGGCCGTCCATCGCGGCAAGAGGGCGGTAGCATGATCGTCGGATGCTGGCCGTCAAGGCCCTGCCAAGGCTGGCCATCCAGATAGGCGATGCCCTGGCCTCCCACCGGCAGCGCGAGCTCCACCGGTGCGCCGGCCCACGCTTCTGGTACCCTGAAAACGGCTTTGAACGTAGCCCAGGCATCGGTGCCGCCCCAGCGCGTGCCGGGGGCGGCATCATGCCAATCCGCAAGATGCTCCTCCGCGCCTTCCGCTATGCGCGGGCGACCGGCGCGGTAGCCCAGCGATTCGAGCGGCAGCGTCTGACGGATTGCATCTCGCAGCTCTTCTTCGGCGCGAGCCCGTATACGCCTGACCTCTTGATCCAGCATCAGCTTCTCCGTCTAGTTGTGAGTGGCAGCGACCAGACGATCCGGTTGGGCGGCACTATTGGCTGGCGGTTCAGGTGGTGCACTCGCCATCCGGAAATCCAGTTCTTTCGGCACAGGGAAGTCACGCTCAACGCGGGCGCGGAGCGTCTGGTCCGGCGCTAGACCCTCCTCGGCGCACAGGCGCTGGATCTGGAAATCGTACCACAGCTCAGACAGCGCCTGGTCCGTCTCGCGTAGGTCGGCAATGACGAGCCCTTGGGCGAGGATCTTTGCGACCCTGGCCACATCGCCCACCGCTAGGGCCGCTCGCGCCTCCAGCAAACGCACGCGCCCGTTGCAACGCACAGCCTCGGGAACCTCCGACAGGTTGTCGAGCCAATCCTGCGGCCGATGTGCCGCGAGCAGCGCATGCCCGCACTCGACGGCGAGCGGTATGCACGCTGGGCGCAACCGGTACGCCTCGAGGTAGAGCGCGGCTGCCAATTCGTGGAACTGCTCGTCGGCGGCGAGGGTGGCAAGATTCCGCAGCGCCCATGGCGTACGGCATGCCTGCAGCGACTGCTCCCACGCCTGGCGCGCCCCGGCCAGTTCGCCCGCCTGGTAGCGCATCACGCCCAGATGCAGCCAGGCCCGCCAGTTGGTGCTGTGACCAGTGGTGACGGCTGCCTCCAGCAGGCTGCGCCATTCAGACTGGACCAGGTAGCCGCCGGGCTCCGCGTCGCCCGCGGCCTGGGGAAAGCTGCCATCACGCAGCAGGCCGAGCCACGGCGCCTGCTCATCACCCAGCGCTTGGTCATCGAACACGAGTGCGGGCGTACAGAAAGGAGCTTGCGCGGCGGCTTCGCGGCGCCGGCGCTCCAGAGCGCCCCACCCCGAGCCGCGCCGCAGTACGTCGATGGGCGGCTGGTCGGCCCAGACCGCGCTCCGCTCAAGCTCCGCCTGCAGGTCCGCGCGGGGCATCAGCCGTTCCAGGCGATCCTCGACTGCCTGCGTCGCCCGCGCCCAGTCGGCGCCATGAACCACCGCGGCGTCCGCGTCCAGCAGGCCATACGCTTCCAGCCAGGCCCACTCCGCGCGAGCAGGCATCTCCAGGTACTCCATCTGGGTGCGGGCCAGCCCTGCCTGAATCTCACAGTACCGATGCCCTGGAGTGGAGAGAAAATCCTGCCAGCATTGGCCGCCCGTACCGACGCCCCAGACGAACAGCTTCCGGCCGCGGAGCTTTCCTGTCGACGTCTGGACCAGGCCTTTCCCGGCGCCATCTAGCGCGGCAATCCACGGGCGTTGATGCTCTGGCAGGTCGAAGAAGAAGTCCGCGGACTGCGGCACGGCGGTGGGGAAAGTGATGTCCACCTCGCCAATCCGGGGCACTGACACCATTCTCAGCCCACCGCTGCCGTAGCCAAAGGTGTAGGCAGCGTTCGCGGGTACGATGACGCGCGTGTGCGGACTCTCAGGGACGGCAATGTTCGACCACCAGTACATGGGAATCGCGCGGTCATGGGGGTTGCTGATCCGGACGCGCACGAACAGCACGGGCGAGCCGTCCGGCAAGTACGCGTCGATCTGGTAGGGTACTTGCCGGATCCGTTCCCATTCATACAGGCGCAATACCGGCGTTCCATCCGGCGTGACCAGGCGCGCGGCGTAGAGCGGCGCGCAGGTGTGCGGGGAATGGCCGATCACGCCGATGTTCCACTCGACGCCGCCGGCGAACCAGGCGTTGCGGATGGCCAGGTTCGCGGGCTGCAGCACCGGATTGGCATGCAGCAATTCACGCTGTGTCTGCTTGTGATAGAGCGACCACAGGCGACCCCCAAAGTCCAGCAGGAACGTGGCGCGCAGCAGTTCGTTTTCGAGCACGGCAGTCCGGAGAGCGCTGAGACGGCGATCACGGCCGTATGCATCCTGCGTGGTGTACGGCAGGTGACTGTGGAGGCGGCCTCGCCGCATGTTCTCGCGCATCGCCTCGGGGACTGCTGGCGCCTCCGCTGCCCCGGCGTGCTCGTCCCGTGGTGCGTGGAGCGGGGCCATCGGGTTCGCCAGGCCGAGGTCGGCTGCCAGGATGGGCCAGGTCGCCACGTACAACTCACTCACCATCGTCCTCTTTCCATATCACCTGAACTGGAATGGAATCGATACCAGCGGTTCAGGTGTGGCGTTTATCAGGGGCGACAGGCCGGAGTCCCACACATCTCCTGGAATCGCTCCCAGTCCTCTATGTCATGGGGGCTATTGTAGCAC
>DASYGC010000751.1:0-8638 GCA_036000225.1 Ktedonobacterales bacterium
TCTGCTACCACTGGCTGGCATTTGGCGAAACTTTCGACGACGTGCATACGCTCAACGCGCTGGTCGCGCGCCGCGGTCCGCAGAGCCTGATCGACCGTACCCACAACTACTGGCATCTGTGGATCACACAGAATGGCGAGGCTGAGGACTTGGGTGACCTGCCTGAGCCGCTCCAGGATCTCTACAAACGCAGTCTGCTGGTGCTGCGCACGCAGATCGATCACAATGGCGCGATCATCGCCTCGACCGATGATGACATCTGGCAGTGGGCGCACGACAGTTACAACTATGTCTGGCCGCGTGACGGCGCGCTGGTGGCTAGCGCACTCAGCCACTCTGGCTATGGCGAGGTCACCCGCGAGTTTTTCCAATTCTGCGCGCGTGTCATCAAGAAGCAAGGCTATCTGCTGCACAAGTTTACGCCCACCGGGGCGCTGGGCAGCAGCTGGCAGCCGTGGATCAATGCGCAGGGCCAGCCGGAACTGCCGATCCAGGAGGACGAGACGGCACTGGTCGTCTACAGTTTGTGGCAGCACTATCACCACTTTCACGACGTGGAGTTCATCCGGCCACTCTACCGTCCGCTGATCACCGCCGCGGGCGACTTTATGGTGCGCTTCCGCGAGCCACACACGAAGCTGCCGGCATCGAGCTGGGATCTGTGGGAGGAGCGGCAGGGCATTCATGCCTACACCGTCGCGGCGGTGTACGCGGGGCTGGTGGCCGCTGCCAACTTCGCCAGCGCCTTCGGCGAAGATGACCTGGCGCGGCGCTATACGACGGCAGCGACAGAGATCAAGGCGGCGACACGCCAGCATCTATGGAACGAGGACCAACACCGCTTTGTGCGCCGGATCACGGTGCAGGCGGATGGCACCGTCAACCAGGATATGACGCTCGACTCAGCAATCACGGGGCTGTATCAGTTTGGGATGTTCGACGCCGCCAGCGAGGAAATCCGCCAGACGATGAATGCCATCCAGGCGCGGCTGGCGGTGAAGGCGCCGGCGGGCGGCTACGCGCGTTATGAGGCGGATCAGTATCAGAAGGTGAGCGATGATGACGCCAACGTGCCGGGCAACCCGTGGTTCATCTGCTCCTGCTGGATCGCCGAGTATGTGATGGCGCGCGCCGATACGCTGGAGGAACTGCACGATGCCATCCCGCTGCTGGAATGGGTGCGCCAGCGGGCGCTGCCCAGCGGAGTGCTGGCCGAGCAGATCAACCCGTACACCAACGAGCCGCGCTCGGTGTCGCCGCTCACCTGGAGCCACTCGGAGTTCGTCTCGGCGGTGCGCTGGTACGTCGGCAAGCACCGGCGTTTCGAGATCGACGCGGTGCAGGCGCAGACGCATGCCAGCGCGCACGCGGCACAGCGCACGGTGGATGAGGCGCGCGGCCAGGCGGGGTGAGGCGGGGTGAGGCGGTCTTGCCGAGCGCCGCGCCCGTGCCACTGATATGGTGGCAGTTGAAGTCCATGCTTCGATGCATGCGCGAAGTCTGCGTTAGTGGCGGGCGTACGCAATATATCGGGCTTGTGAAATGAACTCCACGACGAATCCGTATAGCAACACAGCATGCGGGCGGACGCCAGACTGGCGGGGCTGATCACTGCCCTTCTGGATGGCTGGCGTCTGAAATCTTCGTCGCATTGGGGTTGCAACCGCCGACACACCGCGACGCCGCGGCACGATTTGGTAGGAAAGAGAGACCCACCGGCCGGTACGTGGGATCGACCGCCGGATAAGGAGGAGCCGCTGGGAGCAATGGGCTGAGCGCCCCAAACGAAGACCGCCCGCGGGCGGTCCACTCGGTCTACGATCGCGCTACGTCACCTTACATTCAGTGGATCAGCTGCCGGGTGGCTGGTAGCCGATGACATCGGTGCTGCCCGGCGCAGAGCCGTCGTAGACGAACGACATCGGCCGCTCGGCGACCACCGGCAGGTTGGCAACTACCGTCATGGCGAAGAGCGCACCCGGCAGCACGCTGTCGTGCTGCACCATCTACTGCCGAGCAAGCTGGGCGCGCGTGAGCCGCGTGATCCACCTGACCCATACAGCGAAGAGGATATTGGGACCCACACCAACCCCGATTAACACGAGGCCGACCTCTGCTTAGGGCATGATGTCGTTCTGCGCGTGCCGCCCGGCAGCGACGAATGCGGTTACGGCAGTGGTGGGGCAGTGGTGGATCGCCAGATTGTGACTCTGAGCGCGCGCCAAGATGGTCACCATATCATCGGGTGAACCTGCGATCAAGTCCACGATGATCAGACCCGTCTTGCCTCCACTGCAACGTCTCGCTTACCGCCCGGGTGGTGTCACCAGCGCGGCGTCAATGCTGGCAATGGTGGGCCGGCCGGCCAGCGCCATGTCGCGCTCCAGCTCGGTGCGCAGCAGTTCCAGCACGCGGGCCACCCCCGCCGCGCCATCCGCCGCCAGTCCCCACAGGGCAGGCCGTCCGATCAGCACGGCGCGCGCACCCAGCGCCAGCGCCTTGAGCACATCGGTGCCGCGGCGGACGCCGCCATCCAGATAGACCTCGCAGCGATCCGCGACAGCCGTGACGACCTCGGGCAGCACTTCGATAGTCGGCGCGACGCTGTCGAGCTGGCGCCCGCCGTGGTTCGAGACGATGATGCCCGCCACGCCATGGTCCGCCGCCAGCGCCGCGTCTTCGCCCGTCATGATGCCCTTGACGATGACTGGCAGTCGCGAGAGGGAGCGCAGCCAGTCCAGCGCCTCCCAGGAGAGCGCGGTATCGAAGACCGCGCTGGAATGCGCGACGAGGCCCGAGCCGGTCTCAGACTCCCGCATTCGCTCCAGCCCGACATCCTCAAAATTGGCCATGCGCAGGCCGGGCGGCAGGGTGAAGTGATTGCGCTCGTCGGCTTCGCGGTTGCCCAGGCGCACCGCATCCACCGTGAGCACCAGCGCGCGGTAGCCGGCGGCCTCCGCCCGGCGCACCAGCGCCGCTGAGACGGCGCGATCGGCGTAGACATAGAGCTGGAACCACAGCGGACCGCTGGCCGCCGCGGCAATCTCTTCCAGCCGGCGCGTGCTCATCGTACTTACCGCCATCAGCGTGCCGGCCTCGCCCGCGCCACGCGCGGTGGCGCATTCACCCTCGGGATGCGCCAGCATGTGGTAGCCCGTCGGCGCGATCAGCACGGGGCAGCGTACCGGCGTGCCCAGCACGGTCGTGGCCGTGTCGCAGCGGCTGACGTCCACCAGCACGCGCGGGCGCAGGCGTATGCGCTCGAAGGCGGAGCTGTTGGCACGCAGCGTCACCTGATCGTCGCTGCCACCGGCATAATAGTCCCAGGCGATGGGGTCCATCTTCGCGCGCGCCGCGGCCTCATATTCCCGTACATTGATCGGTTCCACCGTCTCGTACTCCTTCCGCCGTTGGCCATACCTCGCGCATCACTGCGGCTGATGCTCGGCGTAGCGCGCCTGGGACTCCGCGATGACCCGCCACGCCTCGTCGACCCCATGCCAGCCACGCACCTCGACCGCGAGCCCCTGGAGCTCCTTGTACGTGCCAAAAAAGGTCGCGATCTCCTTCGTCCAGTGCTCGTGCAGATGCTCGATGCGAGTGATGCCGGTGAAGCGCGGATCATCCTCCAGCACCGCCAGGATTTTCTCATCCTTGCCCTTCTCGTCGTACATCTCCAGCGTGCCGATGGGTCGGGCGCGCAGGTGACAGCCAGGGAAGGTGGGCTCCTCGACGACGACCAGAATATCCAGCGGATCGCCATCGCCCGAAAGGGTCTGCTCGATGAAGCCGTAGTCGGTCGGATAGTGCACGGAACTATAGAGCACGCGGTCCAGCCGGTACACGCCTGCCGCGTGGTCGAATTCATACTTGTTGCGACTGCCGCGCGGGATCTCGATCACGGCTTCGATCCAGCTGGGATCGTGCGCGGGAGGGGTGTCTTGCGACTGGTTGGATGCGGATGACATGGGAGTATTGGCCTCCTGGGCTGGCGGGGATCGGCATCTCATTGTATCGTGCGTACAGCATACGACAAGATGCCGTGACGCCTCCGCGGCCCACGCGGCCCTTGCCACGGTGGACAGTTCGCCTCACACGGGCTCTTCCGGTTCGTACAACAGCGTTCCCATCAGTTCGACCGAAACCAACTCCGCGCGCTCTGGCAGATAGACGCCATCATCGCGTCCGCAGTAGTACAGGTCGTACCAGCGCGCCACCGCGCGCTCCCATGCCGGCAATGCTCGGCGCACGCGCGCCCATCCCAGCGCACTCACCACGAGCATCCAGCCTAGTGCGGCGAGTGCCGGCGCCAGGAACAACGCGGGCAGCGGCAGCCGCACGGCGGCGAAGCGCTGCGGGAACGCCAGCGCCGCGATCCCCAACCCCAGCGCGAGCACCGTCAACACCATCGGTAAGCCGCGTAGTGGGCTACGATAGACCGGCTGCTCGGGCGGCGCCAGGCGCTGACTCATCAACATCGAGCGCGTGCCGCCGATGCCCGTCGAAATGCCCGCGCTCACTACCGCCGTCACCTTCTGCACGCGGTCCACGCGGCCACATTTGGGGCAGGCGCTACTGCCCCCCTGAATTTGACTCACTGCGCTCAACTCGCCTTCGTCACGCACCGTGCCACACCGGCCACTCGCCCATGCCCCATCATACACCCAATAACTGAAGGATCGCTGAGAACCTCGCGCCGCGGTTTCAGCAAGCATGTTGCGCACCGGATGCAAGCACTATGCCTGACGTGTACAGAGTCTGCACATAACGTGGTGTTAGAGCGCAAAGGAGACACACATGGTGACGGTGGCGCTGCTCGTCAAGTTGGAGGCCAAACCCGGCAAAGAGGCGGAAGTCGAATCCTTCCTGCGCGGAGGCCTGGCGATCGTACGCGAGGAACCCGCGACGACCGCATGGTTCGCGCTGCGCATGGGCCCCTCGACCTATGGCATCTTCGATGCATTCCCCGACGACGCTGGCCGCCAGGCCCATCTCGCGGGCCGTGTCGCGGCGGCGCTGATGGCACAGGCGCCTGACCTGTTCTCGCAGCCTCCTAGCATCGAAAAAATTGAGGTGCTGGCGGACAAATTGCCCGGATAGTCTTCGCGTCGCGGAGACCCGCGGGGCCGCGGCGCGCTGATGGCCTCACCCACGCGGCGACACCACCGCCAGGTGGGCGTTATGCGCGCTCGCGCAGGAATGCTTCAATCGCGGCGGCGGTGGGCAGCGAGGGCTGGGCTCCGGCGCGTTGCACGCTGAGCGCCGCGGCCGCCGCCGCAAACCGCGCGGCCACGCCAACCGGGTCGCCAGCGGCCAAACGGCAGGCGAGCGCCCCGATGAAGGCATCGCCAGCGCCCGTGGTATCTACCGCGCTGACCTCCAGCGCCGCGCCATGGTACGCGCCCGCCGCATCGAGGACCAGGAAGCCGGCGGCGCCACGCGTGACGATGACACTGCGCGCGCCACGGCCCACCAGTGCGCGCGCCGCCGCCTCCGCGCCCGCGCCATCGGCCACGGCGCCACCGGTCAGCATCTCGGCCTCGCTCTCGTTGCACACCAGCAGATCCACCAGCGCCAGCAGGTCGTCATCCAGTGGCTGCGCGGGCGCGGGATTGAGCAGCGTCCTGGCGCCGCCCTCCCGTGCCAGGCTCAGCGCGCGCGTCACCGCGCTCAGCGGCACTTCGAGCTGCGCGACGACCATGCGCGCGCCTCTCAGCACTGCTCCCGCGCGCTCGATGTCCTCTGCCGCCAGCCGCGCATTGGCGCCCCGCGCGACGACAATGCTGTTCTGCCCGCTAGTGGCCACGGTGATCAGCGCCACACCCGTGGGCGTATCTGCCACCCGGCGCACATGAACACAATTGATACCCTCCGCGCGCAAAGCGACCACCGCTTCGTCGCCAAACCCATCGGCGCCCACGCAGCCGATGAACGCGACGGTCGCACCCGCCCGTGCCGCGGCAACCGCCTGATTGGCCCCCTTGCCGCCCTGCGCGCGTAGCAGATCGCTGCCCAACACGGTCTCACCTGGTCGCGGAAGTTCACGTACGCGCACGAGGAGATCGGTGTTGCTGCTGCCCACCACCACGACTCGCGCTCCACCTTGCGCCGCGACCATCTCAGTCTCCTCCCGCCTTGTCTGCTGACAACTCCGCGCCGCGCCCAGCATCCACGCGCGGTCTGCCACTTCCCGACATCCTCGGTGATCCTCGCTCAGTGTACGCTCACCGGGTGACGTAGCAGCCGATCGCATAGGCGCAGACCGCCACCAGAAAGCCGACGGACATCAATAGCGAGCTGAAGTTCTCGCCGTAGTTCATGAAACTGGCGCCATTGAAGCCAGCGGCCATGATGCCTAGCAAGCCAAGCACCGCGGCCACGATCCAGGCGCGCCGCCGCGCGACAATCGCCAGTCCGATCAGCGCCAGCGCGGCCAGAAACAGGAGCAGCCCCACCACCGCGTGCAACTTGAGCGACCAGGTGCTATACGCCAATGCCCACGCCACCCCCTGCGCAACACCCACAAAGTAGTTCGGCGCCTGGGCTCCCGGATGAGTTGCGGGAACTGTGACAAAGAGATTGACCACCATCCCGATGAGGAACTGCGCCGCCAGCAGCAGCAGCGTGAGCACCGCGAGTGGGCGCAGTTGCCGCGTCAGGTATTCCAGGGGATCGCGACGAGAAACCGTGCCCCGCATCATGTCACTCCGCTCTGCCGAACTCGACCGTCGCACACCAGGATCAATCCAGCGCGAACTGGCGACAGTGCTGTTATTGCCTCTATGAAATTCATCATAGGCCAAACCAGCGTGTCAGTCAAAACGCATAGTCGTCAGCGCACCGCGTGCGCGTTCGGCCACTTGTCGGCGAGTGCCGCGGTGAGCGATGCTACCGGGCATGAGGAGGACAACACTATGCAGCGCATTGTGCTCGACTGTGACCCCGGCCATGACGACGCCATCGCCATCCTGCTGGCCGCGCATGCGCCCGCGCTGCGCCTCGAAGCGATTACCACGGTGGCGGGCAACCAGACGGTAGAGAAAACCACGCGCAACGCCCTGCGGGTGTGCACGCTGGCGGGCATCCGCTCGGTCCCGATCGCCAGAGGCATGGATCGCCCGCTCGTGCGTGCCCAACGCGTCGCGGCGGACATCCACGGCGAATCTGGCCTGGATGGCCCATCGCTGCCCGAGCCCGATCTGCAACTGGCGCCCATCCATGCGGTCGATCTGCTGATCGAGTTGCTGCTGGCCTCCGCGGGCGACCTGACGGTGGTAGCCACCGGGCCGCTCACCAATATCGCGACCGCCATCCGGCGCGAGCCGCGCATCGTGCCGAAGATTCAGCGCATCGTGCTGATGGGCGGATCGATGGGGCTGGGCAACACCACTCCCGCCGCCGAGTTCAACATCTATGTGGACCCCGAAGCGGCGCATATCGTCTTCTCGTGCGGCTGTCCGGTCACGATGCTCGGACTCGACGTGACCCATCAAGCCCAGGCGACACCCCGGGTGCGCAAGCGCATTCGCGCGCTGAACACGCCGGTGGCGCGGCTAGTGGACGATCTTCTGGAGTTCTTCGCCCACACCTATCGCGAGGTCTTCGGCTTCACAGCGCCCCCGCTGCACGACCCCTGCGCGGTGGCGCACGTGATCGACCCAACCCTGCTGCGCCACCAGCCGATGCGGGTGGATGTGGAGCTGCGCGGCGAGTGGACCACCGGGCGCACGGTGTGCGATCGCTACGGCGTGAGCGGACGGCCCTCCAACGCCGAAGTAGGGCTGGCGATTGACGTGCCGCGCTTCTGGGACCTGCTGATCGCGACGCTCGCGACTTACCAATGATACCAAGTTCGCGTGATCGGTGACATTTCGTAGTCGCGCACGGGTGTGCGCTCTGGTCTCGTTATGCGTAGGCCTTCGTAGGCCTTCATGCGAACGTGGTATGACCTGGCTACCTTGCCGGCGCATAGTGCCCGCGACGTCTACGCGCCCTCCTCCGGCACATCCTGCTCCTCGAGCACCGTGCGCACCTCCTCGCCGATCACCACCCTACGTGCCTTCCCAGGCGGCACAGTGGGACTGGCTCCGAAATCGGGCACCGGGATCGGCGCGGTCTGCCCCGGATCGCGATACACACCGATCAGTGGTGGCAACGTCTCACGCCGCCGGCGTGCGGCGGACGCCGCTGCATCATCGGACGGTGCCGCTGTCTCAGCCGCGATGCTGATCCCCTGGCGCGCTTCCTCCGCGGCGTCGTAGCCCGACGGAAGTGGTCGCGTCACGGCTGACGCGCTGGGCGACGACCAGGGGGCGTGTGTAACCTGCGCCGCCTGCCGCGCGAGCTGAGATCCTCCCGCCTGCAGCGCGGCGCGGCCGTTGCGCACGGCGGCACGCAGTCGCTGCAACCGATCGGTCTGCTCGGCCAGCGCCGCCTCTTCGCGCGACACCGCGGCCAGCGTCGTCTGCGCGCGCAGCAGCGCGGTATCCGTGACGGCATTCGTCTGCATGCTGGCGGCGGCCCGCAGCGCGCGAACCGACCCGCGCAACAGTTCGCCACGATCCGGGTCCTCGCTGAGCAGAGCCGCTTCGCGCAAGGTGAGGCCGAGATTGGTCTGCGTGCGCACCCAGTTCTCCCA
>DASYGC010000752.1:0-4683 GCA_036000225.1 Ktedonobacterales bacterium
CGCCGTCATGCTCTGTGGACACGACCTGGGAGACGACTTCCGCTATCTGGTATAATTATGTCGCATTGGGATGCCATGAGACGTGGCGGCGCCCGATAGTTGACGGGGGCACGCGTAAGGACGCTGACGCGGCAGTGTGCCGGTACCCGGCTTGCCGCGTCCAGCACGCCCGTCAGCGCGGGGTCAGCCTCTGGTTGAGATCAGATTGCGCCCATAGTATTTGAGTGGAGATTGCTGATGACAGCGCGGCATGAGCCATCGTCGAATAGGCGTCGGCCAACACCCACCGGTCCTTCAGTGGAGGCGCAGGTGCTGGGATGGCTGCGAGAGGCCCCTGCCCAGGTGCGCACCTGGTTCGCGGGTACGCCTCCCGATGATGGGCTGATTGTTCCTACCCAGTCCACCGGGCCCACCCAACCCGTCAAGCTTGGCGATTTCACGACCGATGGCCGCACCGTCATCCTCTCCGTGATGGCCATCGGCGTTGGCGTGGTCTGCGCCTTCATCGCCGTCGCACTCATGGGCCTCATCGGCGGCATCACCAATCTGGTGTACTATGGCCGCTGGTCTTTTCAGCTCGTCTCGCCCACCAACAACCTCCTCGGCTGGTGGGCCGTGCTGATCCCCGTTGGCGGTGGACTCATCATCGGCTTCATGGCGCGCTACGGCTCCGAGCGCATTCGCGGGCACGGGATCCCCGAGGCGATGGAGACCATCCTCGTCGGTGGCAGTCGCATCGAGCCGCGGCTCATGATCCTCAAGCCCATCTCCTCGGCGATCTCCATCGGCACTGGCGGCCCCTTCGGCGCCGAGGGACCGATCATCCTGACGGGCGGCGCCTTCGGCTCCGTCATCGCCCAGTTCTTCAAGCTCTCGGCCGCCGAACGCAAGACCTTGCTGGTCGCGGGCGCCGCCGCGGGCATGGCCGCGACCTTCAACGCGCCAGTGGCCTCGGTGTTGCTGGCGGTCGAGTTGCTGGTCTTCGAGCTCAAGCCGCGCAGCCTCGTACCCATCGCCCTGGCCAGCGCCACCGCGACGCTGCTGCGCCGCCACCTGATCGGCGGCGCCGCGATGTTCCCCCTCGGTCCCCATCCCACCCTGGACCTCGATGGGCTGCTCGCCTCAGTGCTCGTCGGGCTGATCGCCGGTGTCTTGTCCTGGCTGCTCACGCTCGGTGTCTATGGCGCGGAAGACGCGTTCCGCAAGTTGCCGATCCACTGGATGTGGTGGCCGGCCATCGGCGGCATCGTGGTCGGCGTCGGTGGCGTCTTCTTCCCCCGCGCGCTGGGCGTCGGCTACGATACCATCAGCGCCGAACTGGCCGGTCGCCTGGCGGTGAGCGTGCTGGTGGGCGTCATCGTGGTGAAGTCAATCATCTGGTGCGTGGCGCTGGGTTCGGGCACCTCGGGCGGCATCCTCGCCCCGCTGCTGTTGATTGGCGGCGCGCTGGGTGGCATCGAGGCCGGGTTCTTGCCCGGTGGCTCGCCGGGGCTGTGGGCGCTGATCGGTATGGCTGCCGCGCTGGCCGGCGTCACGCGCTCGCCGCTCACCGGGGTCATCTTCGCCCTCGAACTCACCTATGCCGTCAACGTCATGCTGCCGCTGCTGGTGGCGTGCACGGTGGCGTACCTGATCACGGTATTGATCCTCAAGCGTTCGATCCTCACCGAGAAGGTGGCGCGCCGGGGCTTCCATGTTTCGCGCGAGTACGCGGTGGACCCGCTGGAAGTGCTCGCGGTGCGCGAAGTGATGCAGACCTCGGTGGCCAGCATCGCCGCCGATGTGTCGCTGGTCACGTCCCGCCGCCAGGTCTCCGCCGCCGGGCGTGGGCAGTATCTCTATCCGGTGGTCGATGGCGCTGGCGATCTGGTCGGCGTGGTCACGCGTGCCGACCTGGTCTCACAGTCTCCCGATGAGCGCCAGGATCAACGGTCGGTGGGCGATATCATGCGTCCGCAAGTCATCGTCGCCTATCCCGACGAAACGCTGCGCATGGTCGCCGCGCGCATGGTCTCGCTTGGGGTCTATCGGCTGCCGGTGGTGCTGCGCGAGAACCCGCGGCAGGTGGTGGGCATGATCTCGCAGCGCGAACTGTTGCGCGCCCGCGAGCGGTTGCTGACCGAAGAGCGCCACCGCGAGCGCGTCTTCAAGCTGCGCGTGCTCGCGCGCGCCGAGCAGCCACCCGCCGATCGCCGTGGCGGCATGGTGACCGCCGCGTCGGTCTCCTCGGTTTCATCCCGCGCGCCGGCCAGCGCTGGCAGCCAGAAAGTTGCGAGCTACCACGGCCAGACACGCATCCGCGACGCCGCTGGCAACGCCGATGCCACTGCCAAAGGCGAGTAAGCCGGCGCCCCCCCCTACTGACCTATCGTGGTGCGATATGGTGGCACGGCTTGTGCGAAACACTCAACTGAGAGCGCCTGAGAGCATGGCGGGTGCGGTGCCCGCCGCGGTAGAACAGCGCTCCCGGTGGAGGTAGGCGATGGTTAACCGACCACCAGACAACCCACGCTCGGCATCTGGCTATGGTCCTGACGGCGGGTCAGAGCGGACGGCGGTGCTCACCGCACCGCACGAGTTCTGGACGCCAGTTGGCGAGGTGCGTGGGCCACTTGAAGAGGCGGAAGCGCATGTGCTGGCCGCTCGTTCTCAGGCCATGATTGCCGATCCCCGTCCGCTCGGGCTGGGAGCTTTCGCGGCCACCACGTGGGTCATCAGCACCGTTATCGCGGGCTGGGAGAGCATGGCGGCCCTCGCCGTGGTCATCCCCATAGCCCTGTTCTTTGGGGGCGGCGCGCAATTCCTGGCCGGAATGTGGGCCTTCCGACGTGGCAACACGCTGGCGGCGACCGCATTTAGTTCGTTCGGGGCCTTCAATGTGGCTTTTGGTGCCTGGCTGTTGCTCACCGCGGCCCACCTGCTTCCCGTGAGTCAGGGGAACGGGCAGTCCGCGGCGGTCGTTGCCGGTTGGTTCATCATCACCTTTGGTGTGGTGGCGGGCTACCTGGCGCTGGCCTCGCTGGCGGAGAGCGGCGTGCTCTTCCTGATTCTGGCTACGTTGACCGTAACCTATGTGCTCGATGGGATCGGCGTGATGATTGGCGGCAACAACTGGGTAGCGTACATCGGCGGCTACTTCGGGTTGCTCAGCGCCTTGATCGCGTTCTACCTGTCGGCGGCGATCGTCATCAATGCCTCGTTTGGGCGAGAGATCTTCCCCATGTTTGAAGTGGGAGCCCCGCCGCGGGCTGCCACCCATCCCGTGGCGCGGCGACCATAAGCGGCGCGCTGGGCTTCCGCGCGAAACTCCGCAGGACACTCCGGGCGCCAGCGCATCGGCCCATCGCCGTCTGAAGGCGTGATGGCAACCGTATGCCGTTGCGTGGCGCGCATGGGTGATCTCGCACCCGATGGCCGGTTGGCACAAAGACGTGCCAGCCGGCCGTTTCTCTGCTCGCGTGCTTGCCCCTCTGCTCGCGCGCGGCCACAGTGTCAGCTGACTACCCGCGTGTGGCGCTTGGAGCGCGTCGCTGGGAAGCTGGCGCTCACTCCTCCAGTGCGGCCTCGGTTGCTGGCACAGGCCGGTCCAGAGTGGCCACGGTTCGTGTGGTGTGCTGGCGCACGAATGCCAGCGCCTGCCCCATGCGCCGCTCGGCTTGGGCCACGCTGAACGCTCCGGCCTGGGCGGGATGCATCTCTACCGTCACCAATCCGTCGTAGCCATCGGTGGCCAGGGTCTGGAGCAGTTGTGCCAGGGGCAACTCGCCCTCGCCAGGCATCCGGTGCGTCAGCGGTCGTCCCTGCCGCCAGACCACATCGCTCAAGTGGATATTGCGCAGCAGCGGCCGCACGATGGCGTACGCCGCGAGCAGGTCTTCGCGGTTGGCGCCCGCGTGGCAGGTATCGAAGGTGATGCCGCAGTGGTGACGCTGGCAGAGCTCGACCACCGCGCGCAGGTCATCCAGCAGGAAGGGCGCGCGGCGCGTGCCGTTGCGCCGGACGTACTGCCCGGTCTCCACACTCAGACCAACGGCGGCGCCCGCCGCCATCTGGCCCAGGTCGAGCGCGGCGTCGTATTCCTGGGCGCGAATCGAATACGGCGACCAGATGTTGGGCGTGTGCACGACGAAGAGCTCGGCCCCCAGATGGCGCGCCAGGGCACCCAGGCGCGTCGTGCGCCGTGCCACCTTGCGCGACCAGCCGGGGAAGCTATAAAACGGTGGATGCACGCTCAGAGCGCGCACGCCCGCGGCGGCAAAGACGCGCCGCACGGGAGCCAGTCCAAGGAGCAGATACCCCGGCGTCACTACCCATTCCACCCCGTCATAGCCCAACTCGCGCGCGAGCTGAAGGCTGAAACTGAGCGGGCGATAGTAATAGGTGCCGGTGGAAAAGCTGATACGCATGGCCACAGCGTACGCGCCCGCGCAACCTGCCGTCAAGCGGCAGTGACCGCTACCGCACCGCTGATTCTCCTACGTTGTGCGTCAGGTCCGTACTCCCCTCTCCGGCGCGGGGAGGGGCCGGGGGAGAAGTCTGCCGCCGCACCCACGCCCCCGTCAGATCGCCCAGCGGATACAGCAGACCATCGAGCGTGCGCCCCGCGCGCAGTAGCGCCACACTGCCATATGCCAGGCTGCTGAAGGTCGTGAATCCGCCCAGAAAGCCGCTCGCCAGCACCGT